>CAZEVB010000083.1:0-4386 GCA_964515835.1 uncultured archaeon
ATGATTAACTATTTAAAAGCTTCCTGATATTTATCTTTTTAGTTGCTTTTAAAGGGTCAGGTAAAGAGGAGTTTCAGAGGGATATTTTAATGAGCCACAAGATAGCTGTATTGCCCGGAGATGGAATTGGACAGGAGATTATCAGGGAAGCAGTAAAGGTCCTTGAAAAGGTTAGTGATGTTTACGGAACAAAATTTGATTTCAAGGAAGCACTTGTTGGTTACGAAGCCTACAAACATGAAGGAAATGCTCTTCCCAAAGAAACAATAAAAGTCTGCAGGGAATCAGACTCGATCTTGTTTGGTGCTGTCGGCCACCCTGAAGCAGAAAAGCTTCCTCCTGAAGAACAGCCTGAGAGAGCAGCTCTGCTTCCGCTCAGAAAAATGTTTGACCTTTACGCTAATCTCAGGCATGTTAAATTATTTAGTCCACTGGCAAAAGCTTCTCCACTTAAACCAGAATTGATTGCAAATGGACTGGACATAATGATTGTCCGCGAGCTCACATCAGGCATTTACTTTGGAAAGAAGAATACTGGTGAAGACTGGGCAAGTGATGAACTAAAATACACAAAACCTGAAGTTGAAAGAATAGCGAAACTTGCATTTGAAATGGCAATGAAAAGAAACAAGAAACTGACTTCGATTGACAAGGCAAATGTACTGAGCAGCATGGTCCTGTGGAGAAAAACAGTCGAAGGAATGGCAAAAGACTACAAGGACGTTGAGCTTAATCACATGTATGTGGACAACGCTTCAATGCAGCTTGTAAGGTGGCCGCAGCAGTTTGATGTTATCCTTGCAGGAAACATGTTTGGAGATATCCTTAGTGACGAGGCATCCATGATTTCAGGAAGCATTGGCATGCTTCCAAGTGCAAGCATTAACGAGAGCAAGTTTGGCTTGTATGAACCAATTCATGGTTCTGCACCGGACATAATGGGACAAAACAAGGCAAACCCGTGCGCACAAATCCTCAGTGCCTCAATGATGCTGAAATATAGCCTTAATCTGGACAAAGAAGCAGATGCAATTGAAAAGGCAGTTGAAAAGACTCTTGAAGAAGGTTATCGGACAGCAGACATCATGGAAAAGGGCATGAAAGCAGTAGGAACACAGGAAATGGGTACACTAATTGCATCAAAAATTAAGTGAAACCAATGCAGGCACTAATAACTGTGTTTTTAATAATTCTAATAGGCTTTATTGCCAAAAAATTTATTTCTATTGACGAGAAAAACATTTCTGATGTAGTGCTTTACATTACTACTCCGTGCCTGGCTTTTGTTGCACTCTACAAACAGGAACTTGTTCTCGGGGAATTAGCAAACATCTGGATAATTGCTTTTGTTATTCTTATTCTCTGCGGTCTGATTATGAAAGGATTTCTCATGATAACAGGCACAAAGAAAACAGGAATGCTCCTGCCGGCAATGTTCATGAACACGGGTTATTTAGGTTTTCCTGTTGCACTTCTTGCTTTCGGGGAACTTGGTTTGCAGAAAGCAATTATTTTTGACGCGTTGGCAACAATCGCGATGTTCAGCATAGGAGTTTATCTTGTTCAGGGAAAAACCAAGAGAAAACGGGAAAAATTCTTTGAGGTTTTGAAGCTCCCGATTCTTTACGGAATATTTTTCGGTATTCTTGCAAACTTTTTTGCTGTGCCTGTTCCTGAATCAATTCTTTCTCCACTTGAAATGGTTGGTTTGGCAACAATCCCTCTTGCCCTAATTGCACTCGGAGCAAAACTGGCAGAAATTAAGGTAACTAAAGCGGTTCTCAAGATTCCATTATTGGCTTTGTTTGTAAGGTTTGTATTTGGATTTACAATAGCCTATGTACTTGTTTCGTTCATCCCACTCAGCCCAATGGCAAAAAACATTGTGCTTCTTTTGGCAGTAATGCCTCCTGCAGTTAACAGTTATGTGATTAACGAAAAATACTCTAATAGTCCGGAAGAGGCTTCTGTTGCAGTCCTCATTGGAACAATCATTAGTGTCATTCCTATTTGGCTTGTTGTAAATGCCTTAGGATTCTGAATTCATAATAGTTAAATAGTTTTCAGACTCTTAATGTAACCATGAAAGCAACAAAGAATAAGGACATTCACACTTGGTTAGAGAGAAACACTTATCACTATTCACACTTTGAGGACATCACTAAACTGATTAAAACAAAGAAAAAGAAAGAGCTTACAGTGAGTGTTGGTATTCCCACTCTTAATGAGGCGCCGACAATAGCCAATGTTCTTGAAACAATCCAGACAAACTTAGTTGAAAAAAAGAAACTTGTTGACGAGCTGGCAGTACTTGATTCTGGAAGCACTGATGGTACAGTAGAAATAGCTAAGGATATGGGAATACCTGTTTTTTCTTCAGAAAAAATCCTTAAGGACGAAGGAATTTTTTATGGCAAGGGAGAAAACCTCTGGAAGAGCATTCATTCACTAAAAGGGGATATTATTGCGTGGGTGGATGCAGACATCCGCAATATTCACCCGAGATTTGTTTATGGAATTGTCGGGCCATTGATAATGAGGGATGACCTTAATTACGTGAAATCTTTTTACAGGCGACCGCTTAAAGAAGGAGTGGAAGTGAAAGCAAAAGGCGGTGGCAGGGTAACAGAACTCTGTGTAAGGCCAATGTTTAATCACCTTTTTCCTGACTTAACGGGTTTTATCCAGCCGCTTAGCGGAGAAATGGCAGGCAGAAGAGAGGTCTTTGAAAAGATTCCTTTCTTTGTTGGTTATGGAGTTGAAACAGGAATGCTGATTGACATCAGCGAGATGTTTGGTGTTGACTCAATGGCGCAGGTTGATTTGGATGTACGGCACCACAGAAACCAGACAGTTGTTTCTTTGGGAAGAATGTCTTTCGGCATAATGCAAGTTCTCCTGAAGCGGGCACACCAGTCGGGGAAAATAGAACTGGAGCAGGACATCAACACTTTCTTCAGGCGACCCAGTGGAGAAAAAGGAATTTATGTCTTATTTGAGAAAGACCTTCCTGAACAGGAAAGGCCACCAATCGAAGGAGTTAATGCATATCATGCAAAGAGTACAAAACACTTCATAAGAAGACTAAAAAAGAAGATTTTTAAATAATGCTAACTAATGCTTCTTTCTCTTCTGAACTTTTCCCACTCTTTAGCTAATTTGCTTGGGTATTCCGGATTGTAATCAAGAAGAAATTTTATTGGAAAATGTATGTGTCTAAGCTCGGATTCTATACTAAAAGCCCTCTGATTAGAAGTTCTTTCTTCAATTGATTTATCAAGCTCTGCACAGGCTCTGGCTTTTTTGTGGATAGTTCCTTCCATTCCAAGCATTTTTTCAAGATAACCCGAAACAGTAAATGCCCACATATATGAGTAAAACGGTCCTTTGTATTTTTCTCTTTTTTTAGGAATAACTGTCTCTTCAAACGCGTGTACAACCAGTCCTTTGTTTGCCAAGGATTTGAGTTTGCGGAAAAATGATTGTGTTGGTTTATGAGTGCTGTTTATTCCTTCTTCAAAAAGAGCCATTATTCTTTTTCTTTTTTCTGCATTTGCTTTAGCTTTTTTTGCAGTCAGTTTAACAGCTACATGTTTCCTCTTTTTTTCCTGCAAAGGGGATTCTTTTTCCCTGCGTATTAATTGTCCTCTTTTACGCGATATACTAATCTTCTTTTTCATGTTTATACCTAAATAATTAATCCCTTGTTATTCTCTTTAATACTTTCTTTTGCAGAAATACAGGCTCTGCATACCAAGAAATAAACTTGGGAATTATTCTGATAGTTCATCCCAGACTTCAACGAAATTGTCTACAAGTTCATCCAAAAAGCTCTTCTTGTATACTGAAAGAAGATTGGCTATCCTGTTCGGTTCTTTCAAGTAAATGAGTGTCTTCTTTTTGCTCTTGCGTCTCTCAACAAGACCCTGCTCTTCAAGTTTTTTCAGGTGGAAGGTGCATGTAGATGCGCTTAACTCGACTGCTCTTGCTATAATGGAATTAGCAGGGGCTCTTTTTCGAGAAAGCAGAAAAATAATTATTTTTCTCACCACCTCCTGCCTGAGAAGGGACATTATTTCTTCACCCTCATCCTTGACAGGTTTTCTGATAGAATAATAACGAACAAACTTTCCTTTCTTCGTTCTCTTTACGAGATGAGCTTTCTCAAGAACCTCTAAATGATACTGCAATGCACCGACAGCTAACTTTGTCCTGCGCTGGAGTTCCCTGAAATGCAAACCTGGAGCTCTCTCGATTGCAGAGTAAACCTTTTTCCGGCTTTCCAGTGCGAGAGGTTCTTTTTCAGAAATCATTTTTTATCGTTCTCATTGTGTCTTGAATATTGCCATAAAAAGCAGTGCAATGATAAACAATTGTGCAACTGCC
>CAZEVB010000084.1:0-4366 GCA_964515835.1 uncultured archaeon
TGGAACTCAATGGTGCTTGTGGTGGACGGCACCAATACTGTGTGGGTGTGCTGAGCGGTTCGCTTCCAGGAAGCAACCTGACAAAGAACGCCAAGATGAGTCTAGTGAATGCCTACCTTAACAGGGCAAAGGAAATTTTTAAGAACACTGCACAGGCAATCAGGGTTGCAAAGAGCATAAGGGCGGAGTACCCGAGAGTGCTTTACCTTGAACTTGAGGACGAGGACGGTTACACCATAGAGGGGCGTGTGGGATATTACGTGATCAGAAATGAGTGACAGGATAAGAAAAACTGCGTTGCTGTTCTGCCTTGTTTTCCTATGCAGTGCCGCCTTTGCACAGAACGAGGAACTGCTCGGGCTAATAGATGATTATTATGCGGGTGTTGAGGCACAGGACGCTGATGCCGTGCTGGCCACAATGGTTGAGCAGGATGATTACGCGCTGACCAGGGAAGTCATAGAGGCGCTGATTACAAGCTACTCGCAGAGCGGTTTCGAACTGGAGTTTGTCAGTGAATCTGTTTCCGATGACGGAACAATGGCCAACATTATTTTTGATGCATCTGGGCAGGTAACTGAGGAGGAGAGCGGGCAGACCCTAGAGATTAGCGACCGGTTCATTGCATTGTTTGTTTTAGAGGGCAGCGGATTGAAGATTTCAAGGCTCATGCCCTTGGTTGACTTCACGCAGGAGATAAAGCAGTACAATGACATTGAAGAAGCCGCAAGCGAGCAGAACGAGAGCGAATGGGAAGCTGTGCAGGACGGAGACTGGAATCCGATAGAGGAACTGGTTATCATGGCCGGGCTACTGTTTGTGCTTTTATTTATCGGTGGAGTTATCGCGGTTATCGGGAAACTCTGGAAGAAGAACAAGGAAAAAGAAGAAGAAAAAGTTGTTGAAAAGAAACCTGGGAAAGCAGAACCAAAAGAAAGTGTGAAGCAGGACAAAGATAAGATTAAAGAAAAGAGTGTGAAAAAAGAAGTACCTGAGAAGAAGGAAACCGCAACGCAAAAAGCCCGGGGAACCGAGGAACCAAAAACTAAAAAGGAGTACAGTGACGCAGTGAAGATTCTCAGAAAAAGGTTTGCAGGCGGAGAGATAACAAAGGAGCAGTTCAAGGAAATGAAAGAACTGCTTGACAATCCTTAAAATGAATATCCTTAAAAAGAGTTAGTCACGACTAACTTTTTATGGAGCATGTTTCTGAAGAAGACTACTTAAGAGCGATTTATTCTCTTTCAGAGAAGAACAAAGAACAGGGAGTGAAAGTATCTAAGTTAGCTGAACAGTTAGGCATAACAAAGGCAAGTGTTTCTGCAATGGCAGACAAACTTGAGAAAAAGAAGCTGCTTAAAGCGGAACCTTACTCGCCGTTGTTTTTAACAAAAAAAGGACTGAAGGAAGCAAACAGGATTACGCACAATTACAGAGTCATAGAGGTTTTCTTGACAGAGATTCTGGATTATAACAAAACAAATGTGAGAAAGGAAGCACACAGAATGGAACATTCTTTTTCAGATAAAAGCATCAGGAAACTTGACATGTTTCTTAATAACCCGAAAACATGCCCGCATGGCAAAAAGATACACTGAGTGATTGCAATGATTTCCCTAGCAGAAACAAAAGAAGGCACAAGAGTAAGAATAAAGAAGATAGACTGCGGCAGGAATTTAATATCACGGTTGTGTGCTTTTGGATTAAGAGAAGGAAGCGAGAGCAGAATAATAAAGAATGATTCTAAAAGCGGGCCGATGATCATACAGGTTTTTGAGTCAAAGGTGGCTATTGGCAGGGGGCAGGCAGAAAAAATAATGGTAGAGGTTCTCAATGGCAAATGAACTGACAATTGCCTTAACAGGCAACCCTAATGTAGGAAAGTCGACTGTCTTTAATGCCCTGACCGGTTCAAGACAACACGTCGGCAACTGGCCAGGAAAAACAGTTGAAAAGAAATCAGGAACGATAATCCGCAACGACAGGAAAATAATTGTAACTGACCTGCCTGGAACTTATAGTTTAACTGCTTATTCTGAAGAAGAAGTTATCACAAGAGACTTTATCATTAAAGAAAAACCTGATGTAGTAATAGACATTATTGACTCTGCTAACATAGAAAGAAATCTTTATTTGACTGTGCAGTTACTCGAACTTGAATCTAATCTGATTATTGCATTGAACATGTCAGATTCAGCAAAGAATAAGGGAATCAAGATAAACAGGAAAAAGATTGAGGAATTATTAGGAGTGCCTGTAATAGAGATACAGGCTAACAAGGAAAAGGGCATAGAGAAACTGATTGAAAAGGCAGTCATAAAAGCAGGAAAGAAAGGAAAAAATCCTGTTAGTTACGGTAATGAATTAGACGAACACATTAAAATTATTGAAGAGAAAATCCGGGAAACAGATAATAGAAATGCAAAATGGACTGCAATAAAGTTACTTGAGAGAGACAAAGAAATAGAAAAGAAAACTAGTGGAGAATTGTTAGAAATAGCAGAAAAAGAAAGAAAACATTTGGAAGATGTGTTTGGGCGCAGTACCGATGCAGCCATAACAGATGCAAGGTATGCATTTATCGCGGGACTGATGAAAGAAACTGTTGCAAAGACCGCTGGAAAAACAGAAGTTTCTGAAAAAATAGACTTCGTTCTTACTAACCCCCTGTTGGGACTGCCGATATTTCTTTTGTTTATGTTTATTGCTTTCCAGTTAACTTTTGTGATTGCACAGCCATTTGCTGATGCTATTGATTATTTGTTCAGTGAAATAATTGCAGGCTTGGCATTATCTTTACTTGAAAACACTGTACCGAAGTTTGTTCTCTCGTTTGTTGTGAATGGATTGATTTCGGGAATAGGTTCTGTCCTGGTTTTTGTGCCGTTCATTTTCATGCTGTTTGCAGTAATTGCTGTTCTTGAAGATTCCAGTTATATGGCAAGAGCAGCTTTCATAACTGATAGATTTATGCACAAGATTGGTTTGCACGGGAAATCTTTTTTGCCGATGTTGCTTGGCTTTGGCTGCACAGTGCCTGCAGTAATGGCTACAAGAACCCTTGACAACAAAAGAGACAGAATATTAACGATAATGATAATGCCTTTCATGTCCTGCGGAGCAAAATTGCCTATCTATGTTTTGTTTGCAGCTGCCTTCTTCCCAAAAAATGCTGACCTTGTCGTTTATTCTCTTTACCTTGCAGGGATACTAGTTGCAATAGTTATGGGTCTTATCCTAAACAAATTTGTGTTTAAAGGATTGTCTTCGCCTTTAGTAATGGAACTGCCGCCTTACAGGATGCCTGCACTAAAAGGAATAATCATCCATGCCTGGGAAAGAGCATGGCTCTTTATCAGAAAAGCAGGAACAATAATCTTTGCAATGGTTATCATTCTCTGGTTATTGGCTTCAATACCTTTAGGTGTTGAATATGGGAGCGAAGAAAGTGCAATCGGAACCATCGGCAAAACAATCAGCCCTGTTTTCGAGCCACTCGGTTTTGGTAACTGGCAGAGTGCAGTGGCACTGCTCTTCGGGGTGTTTGCAAAAGAAGCTTCAATTGCTGCATTTGGTACTTTGTATGGAGTAACTGATGTTGAGAGTGCAGAAGGGGAAGTAAGTCTAATAGCTAACCTGCAGAACAATTTTTCTCCTCTCAGCGCTTATGCTTTTTTGATATTCCTTCTGCTTTATGTGCCCTGCATACCTTCCCTGACGGTTATTAAGCGAGAGATAGGAACAAAATGGGTACTTTTTATTATTTTTTATACAACAACAGTAGCATGGATAGCTTCATTCTTAGTTTACAACCTCGGAATGTTAGCTGGTTTTGGTTAGGTGAATGAATGATAAGCAACAATTACGAGAGAATAATAAAAGAAATAAATTCAGTGAATCCTGAATGTAGACTAGTCGCGGTTACAAAGAACCATTCTGCTGATGAAGTAAGAGAGCTGATTGAACTCGGGCAGAAGGATTTCGGGGAGAACAAGTTACAGGAACTGGCTGAGAAAGCAGATGCACTTGAAAAAGAAATGCGTGAAGGGAAAATAACCTGGCATTTTATCGGGCACCTGCAGAGCAACAAAGCAAAAAAGGCAGTTGAGTTATGCGAGTGGATTCATTCAGTCGAGTCCCTGAAACTGGCAAAGAAGATTGATAGTGCTGCTGAAGAATTTAACAAGAAACAAAAAATCCTGATTGAAGTTAATGTTGCAGGTGAAGAAAACAAGTACGGGTTAAATCCGGCTGAAGTTGAAGATTTTGTTAATGAGCTAAAAGGAATGGATAATCTTGATGTTAAAGGACTTATGACAATGGCTCCTTTTGTTGAGGCTGAAGAAACAAGACCTTATTTTAAGAA
>CAZEVB010000085.1:0-1505 GCA_964515835.1 uncultured archaeon
TTAGTGAGAATTGCAGAAAACAGTGTTCCGCACACTTCCCTGAACATGCCTGTCAGACCTGCAGGTTCTTTGACACCGTGAATCTTTGCGCCGAGGGACGCCTGTTTTATCTCAAGTCTGTTCAGGATTGCCTGTGTAGTCATGTAAATATCTATGCCAAATTTTGCAAGGTCACTCTCCCAGTCCCCGTTTTCAAGCCAAACAGAAGCCGCCTTCTTAGTGAAACCAAAGTCCCCGCCGATTGGCTGTCTCACGCCTGCACAAAAAACCCCATAAACCAGAGGAAAACAAATCTGGTTCGTTATTGTACCATCATAACGATAACGGTTATAGAAGGGAGTAACATAATCCGCTTCCTTGAGCGGTTCTGCCAGATTCTTTACCCATAAAGGACTGACACTCCTCAAATCCGAGTCCAGACAGATGTTTAAGGGAGCACGATTTTCAACAGAAATCTCAAAAAGTTTCCTCAAGGCAGAACCTTTGCCGGAAATTCCTGTGTACTGAACAAAGTCTTTTTCTGCGCTTGTTTCCTGAGTCAGGAAATTTTCTTTTGTTTTGTCTGTGCTTTTGCCATCAAGGGCAACAATAAGCGCTTTCGATTTTGGGAAAAACTGTTTTATTCCTAGGTCTGCCTGCTTCACGACATGTGCTATTGTTTTCTCGTTGTTTCTGCAGGGGATTCCTACAACAAAATCGTAGCAAACCATCATAGTCCTTGTAGAGCACAAGAGTTAAATAATTAGAGGATTACCAAAAAATTATTTCTGAGATTAAATCAGGGAAAACGAAAAGAAGGAGCAAAGCAAGGAAAATAAAGGGAGCAAACTTTGGCAGGTTGCGGTAAACAAGAATATTCTTTATTCCTGCTTTTTTCAGGTTCTCGATTTCTTTGCTCCCCAAAACCCCTTTCTGTACCTTACTGTCGCCAAGAATTATTTTGGTTGTTTTTTTGTCAATAAAATCGAATGCAACTAACTCATCTTCCTCCAGTTTTGATAAAGAAACTTTTTCCAAAAAGAATTCTTTTTTTATTCCCCGTTCAAAGGCAATGAACACCGAAGCAAAGAGGAAAGGAACTGCAAGAAGAAAAACAAATCCTTTTGTCGGAAGCAGGGTCAAAGAAATAAAGAAGAATACTAGTGAGAAAACAAAAAACACTGCCGCAAAAGGAAGATTTTTTTTGTTGTCCTCAAGATTTATTCCTTTCAGATAATATCTGGTTGAATAATAAACAGAAATCACTATTAGTGCAACAATGCTTGCAACAAGCATTAAGTCAACAATAAAAATTCTGTCGCTGACAAAAGGAATTAAGAGTGAGAGTGCAACAAACAATTTTACATCACCCCCGCCGATCTTCCCTGAAAGATAAAAAAGATAACCTAAAACAAATACTCCTGCAGCAAGAAGAAAGGCATAAGGAGTAAAGTTCACGAGATTCAGGATTAAACCAAGCAGGATTGCCGAGTAATTAAGGTAATCGGGAATTTCTCCTGTTTTTG
>CAZEVB010000085.1:1605-4223 GCA_964515835.1 uncultured archaeon
CCCATCATTTCAAGCACCTTACCCAAAGGACCCATTTTTCTTGCTGCTTTGAGCTGCTTATAAAAAGTATCTAAATTGAAGTCTTTTTGCATTAATTCTTCAATATCAAGAGACTCGGTTTCCTGCACTTCCTTTGCTTTCTCAAGTAAGGACTTCAAGTCACCATATCCCATGACTCTGCTAAGATACTGTTCAGCATCAAAAGAATGCAAATCTTCCATTTTTTCTCCTACACCTAAGAAGTAGACTTTTGCTCCGGTGGTTGCACAGGCTGCCAAAGCACCTCCTCCCTTTGCAGAACCATCCATCCTCGTAATTATTACCCCATTAACCCCAACACTATCATGGAATGCGTCTGCCTGCTTTTTTGCCAATTGGCCGATATCCGCACCAATAACTAGCCATTTTTCTTCGGCATTGAAAACAGTATTAATTTCCACTATTTCCTTTTTGAGTTCTTCATCAAGACCGCTTCTCCCTGCAGAATCACAAATTATGAGGTCACATTTCACGAGTTTTTTGAGGCCTTCTTTTACAACCTTTGAAGCATCCCTCTCGCCTTTTAACCCAAAAAACTCTGTTTTTGTTTTCGCAGAAACCTGCTGTAGTTGTTCAAATGCTGCCGGCCTGTAAACATCCGCAGCGATTACGCCGACCCTTAAAGATCTTTTTGAATAATATTTTGCGAGTTTTCCTATAGTTGTTGTTTTTCCTGCCCCGAAAAGTCCGACAAGAAGTATTTTCTTTGGTTTTTCTGGAGGGATTGTTGTCCCCCCCAAGATTTTGGCGAGTAAATCATAAGTGTTCTTTACTATGAATTCGCGTCTTGTCAGGTCTTTTGGCAGCGCTTGTTTTGATAGTGCCTCGATTTTTTTGGTTAATTCGAGAACTAAAGATATCTCGATATCTGCTGAAATGAGTGCCCTTTGTATTTCACGCGTCATTTCCTTTACTGCAGAATCATCAACAAACGCGGAGGACTTTATTTTTTCTAGTGCTCCCCTTAGTTTCTCTCCAAAAGACATAATACCAATAAAAAAGAATATCAAAAAGAAATAAAAAGAAATGAGAAAAGAGAAAAAAAGGTATTTTGAGAGAATTACTCTTTCTTCTCTTCTTCCGGTTCTTCTGTTGCCTCAGGAGATTCTTCAGCAGGTTCTTCTTCAGCCTCTTCTGTTTCTTCTGCTGCTTCAGGAGTTTCATCTGCTTCCTCTGAAGGTGCTTCTTCTGAATCGTCAGAATCATCAGAAGTGTCAGAATCTCTTGGTTCTGTAACAGGCATCTCTTCAGGGCTTGCTTTTCCGAGGTTTTCGACAACAGTTCCGAATGAAACCTTACCTCTGACAGCGTCTACCTTTACTTTGACTTTGTCGCCTGTTTCAACTTCGGGAACAACGATCACAAAACCTTGATATCGTGCAATTCCGTCTCCTTTTGAACCTATCCCTTCGACAATTACTTCATACTCTTTTCCTTCCTCTATAGGAACAGGCTTTCTTGGGCCTCTCCTTGAGAATCCTCTATTTCTTTCACCAAAATTATTCATTTTATTTCCTCCTTTAAAACCGCGTGAAGCGGTTTGCCTTTAAGGCAACGAGCCCGAAGGGATTCGAACCCTCGACGCCCTGGTTAAGAGCCAGGTGCTCTACCAGACTGAGCTACGGGCCCATACTAAAAGATAAGCTAAGGGAGTTAATAAAAAGATTACAGGTTTTTGATTATTTTGCTTTAACTATTTCTTTTTTCCCATTCATATATGATTGCAGACTCTTTGGAACCCTTAGAGTGCCTTCTTCTGTTTGATAATTCTCAAGAAGTATTCTTAGTGTTCTTGTTGTGGCAACCATTGTGCTATTGAGTGTGTGCACATGCTCTTTTTCATTATCCTTCTTTCTATATTTTACATTAAGCCTTGCCGCCTGATATGCTGTACAATTAGAACAAGACATTAACTCAATGTATTTTTGTTCTCTTGGTGACCAGCCATTGATATCATATTTCTTTGCAGCTACTGTTCCCAAATCACCCGTGCATATATTAGTTACATTATAAGGTATTTCAAGTGCTTTGAGGAAATCTTCCGCGTTCTGCCTCAGTTCTTCGTGGAATGTCCAACTATCCTCAGGCTTACAGAAAATGAATTGTTCTATCTTATTGAATTGATGCACTCTAAAGAGGCCTCTTTCATCAAGCCCGTGTTTCCCTGTTTCTTTCCTAAAACAGGCAGATACTCCTGCAATCTTTATTGGGAGTTCTTCTTCCTTAACTATTTCATCCATATACATTGCACCCATAGGGTGTTCGGAGGTAGCAATTAGGTAAAGGTCTTCTCCCTCAATTTTATACATAACCTCTTCAAAATCGCGTAAATCCGTTACCCCCTCATAAGGTTTTCTCCTCATAAGGAAGGGTGGTTGTATAAGAGTAAACCCTTTTTTAATTAACAGGTCCAGTGCAAATCTCTGCAGAGCAATGTCAAGCAGAGCAAGGTCTCCTTTCAGGAAGAAAAAGCCTTCACCAGAAATCTTTACTGCCCTTTGAAAATCGGCTATGCCCAGATCTGCCGCAAGCTGACCGTGGTGTTTAATCTCAAACTTTGGTTTTTCGGTTTTCCCAAA
>CAZEVB010000086.1:0-4111 GCA_964515835.1 uncultured archaeon
CAAAGATTGATGAATGTGTATTGCCGACAATGTCTGAAGAAACAAGCGGTTCTTCACTGTATTCTAAGATTCCTTTCAGGTAACCTTCAGAAGCTTCTTTCATGGCTTTGTTGATTTCTTCTGCAGTTGTCTCTTTCTCTACTTCGACAACCAGATCAACCAGACTTCCGTCAGGCACAGGGACCCTTATAGCCATTCCCCCTAATTTGCCCTGCATATCAGGAATTACTTTCCCTACTGCCTTTGAAGCGCCTGTTGTTGTCGGGACAATGTTTATTGCAGCGGCCTTTGCTCTCCTAAGGTCCTTGTGCGGAGCGTCAAGGAGTCTCTGGTCTGCAGTGTAAGCGTGCACTGTTGTCATGAAACCTCTTTTTATTGTGAAATTATCGTGAAGAACTTTTACTACTGGTGCCAGGCAGTTGGTTGTACATGAAGCATTGTCTATTACAGCATCACCTGATTTTAATGCGGCGTCATTGACTCCGAGTACAACGCTGCTTATTTCTCCCTTTCCCGGAGCAGAAAGAATAACCTTTTTTGCACCCGCCTTAATGTGTTTCTCGGCATCCTCTTTTTTCCTGAATATTCCTGTACACTCTGCAACAACCTCTACTCCAAGTTCTTTCCAGGGCAGTTTCTCAGGGTCTTTCTCTGAAAAGATTTTTATGTCCTTGCCGTCAACCGAAATTGCGCCTTCCTTTGCTTCTACTTTTGCTTCAAATTTTCCGTGAACAGAATCATGCTTTAATAAATGTGCCAGTGTCTTTGCATCAGTTAAATCGTTTATTGCAACAATGTCCAGCTCCTCGTAACCCAGCCTCATAATTAGTCTTCCAATTCTTCCGAATCCGTTTATTGCTACCTTCACCATACATCCTCACCTCGGCTTTACAGCTTTCCAAAAGCTATTAGGAATAGGCAACTAATTCTTATAAACAATTATGCATCATACTGTCTCATACCACCGACTACGTACGGTGGCTCGTAGACGTGAGCCATTTCGCTTACGCTCAATGGCTCGGTAGGCGTACTGCGTGCGGTGATTATTTATTGTATCACTGCTACTAGTTTGCTGGCGATCTTCTCTTTGTTGCCTTTGACTCGGATTTTCTTTTTTCCTGCAAGAATAAGCACTTCACTCTTCTTCGAGCCCATTGGGTTCTTCTTAACGTCATTCGCAACAACAATCTGTAGTCTGTTCTCTTTGAGGCTCTTTCTTGCAGCTGACTCAAGCTTTGTACCGGAAACAGTCTCTGCCTTGAAGCCGACCATGAACAGCGTTGGATAAGATTTCCTAATTTCCTTTAGCAGTTTCCTGTTAGGCAACAGCTTGATGTTCACTCCCTTGTCTGACTTTATTTTCCCTGTTTTCTTTTCTGTGTGAAAGTCATTCAGGGCAGCAGGGCAGATGAAAATGTCGTAGCCTTTCTTCAGTTCCTTCATTGTTGCGTCAAAGAATTCAGTATAGCTTTCAGCCTTAACCTCGCTGAAAGCCAGGCCTGAAACTTCGTTATGTATAAGACAGACTTCTGCTCCCTTACGATAAGCCTCCTTTGCTATATCCAAACCTGTCTTGCCGGAAGCAAGGTTTGTAAGCACACGAACATCATCTAGTTTCTCATAACTCTTTCCTGCTACAATAAGAATCTTCTTGTTATCAAGAGTCTTTTTTGAGAGTGCTCTTTCACATTCTAAGCATATCTGTTCGATTCCAGCGAATTTGGCTTTGTCTTCTTCAATCATCGGCTGGACAAGTTTTATGAAGCCTTTTTGAGTCAATTTGACAAGGTTTTCCTGTACAATCGGGTGTTTATACATCGAATAATGCATTGCAGGAGCAATAATTATCGGTGTTCTGCTTCCTATTGCTGTTGTTGCCATAGTGGAGGTAGGGGTGTCGTCAATAGCCATTGCTATCTTGCTGATTGTGTTTGCGGTTGCAGGGGCTATTAGGAGAAGGCTCGCACTTCCTTTAATCCCGAATAGTTCTACGTGTTCTATCTTTCCTGTAAGTTCGGTAATAACTGGGTTGCCTGAAGCGTATTCCATCATGTCTTTGCTTATTAGTTGTTCGGCAGCTTTGCTCATGACAACTTTAACTTCTGCTCCGCGTCTCATTAATTCTCGGCATAGTTCGAAGCTCTTGATGGCTGCTACACTGCCGGTCATGGCAAGGACAATCTTCTTTCCGTCAAGCCTCTTGCTTTTGGTTCCTTTGATTATAAGTGAAGGGTGTTTCATGTTTTCCCTCTGAATAGTTATACTATATTATATTCTAATAAGTTCAAAGTACTGGTATCTTGACAGAAAACTGCCGAAAAAGTCTCCTGTACTTAGTGCAATTATCCTTGCTTTTGATGTTCTGGCTTTTGAGGGGGTTATCTTGTGAGTTACTTTTATAACTTTTCCGACGGTGGACTGTATTTCATTGACTACCCTTACTGCCTCTTCCCTACTTCCGGCTGCGCTGACAAATGCTTGGGGGTTTTCAAAATAGTGTTGTGCTCCTTTAGGAGACAAATCAAGTTTAGGGTATCTTGCTTTGAGATCGCCAAACATGAGCTGTTCTGCTTTTGCTTCCATTTCTGGTTGTATAAATTCCCAGACTTTTTCAATTCTCTTTGTGCCTTTCTTGTATTTTTCTGCAAGTGAATCAAGTGCTTCCCTCAGGTTAATTCTTTTTTCATTTAAGGTCTGTTCAAATAATGTTATTTGATTGCTTGGAGCTAAAAGATTTCTAACAGGCCTTTTGGCTAAAGGTTTTGGTTCAGCAGTTTTTTTGTATCTTTTTCTGCGCAGACAATAGGTCTTTCTCGGATCAGCTATTTTTCTCAAGTTATATCCTCATAAATATTGGTTTGCATTTTATTTAATAATGTGTAGTTTTTAATAATTGGGAGCATGATTAAACCTTTTTATAGTTTATCATCTTATTTAGATATACGTTTTTTGGTGAGATCATGGTTAAGTATGACAAACAAAAATGCCTTTACTGTGGTGGCTGTGTAAGTGTCTGTCCAGTCGGGGCTCTTGAGTTAATGGAAACAGAAATAAGGTATGATTCTGAGAAGTGCATTCACTGCGGCGCGTGTATAAAACTCTGTCCGACAGGGGCATTACAAAAAGATGAAACTGAAAAAGATAGGGACTTGGAATAGGTGTTTGTATGGAGCATTATGATGTCATTGTCATTGGCTGTGGTCCTGCTGGTTTGAGGGCGGCAAAAGTCCTTGCAGAGAAAGACGTTAAAGTCCTTGCTTTAGATAAGAAACAGGAGATTGGTGTGCCTGTCAGATGCGGGGAAGGTCTTGGCATGGGCTGGTTTAAGAGACTCAACCTAAAATCAGATGCATCCTGGGCAGTACAGCCGATAAACGGTGCGACCTTATGGAGTCCTGCAGGAAAAAAAATTGAGATTAAGTTTGATAAAACATCCGGTTATGTTCTTGAAAGAAGAATGTTTGAAAAGTTTCTTGCAAGGGAAGCTGCATTAGCAGGAGCAAAAATAAAAGTAAAGAGTCATGTTATTTCAACAGAAAGAAAAAACGGAAAAGTGGAACTTGAGGTGAATAATCTTGGCGAGAAATACAGGGTTACTGCAGACTTAATTATCGCTGCCGACGGGGTTGATTCACTTACCGCAAAGCGCCTTGGCCTGAATACTGTGAATAAGCTTGCAGATATTGACTCTGGTTTCCAATATGAGATGGCAGGAATAGATTTTGTGGATCCTGAACACATACACCTTTTCTTCGGCAATGATACGGCTCCCCGCGGTTATTGCTGGATATTCCCGAAAGGAGATCATGAAGCAAATGTGGGGATAGGCATAGGCAGTTACTGTGAAAAAACTGCTAAATATTATTTAGACAAGTTCATTGAGTCACAGTCGGGCTTGGCTAAAGGAAGCATAATTCATGTTAATTCGGGAGCAATTCCTGTCGGCGGTTTCATGGTTGACATGGTTCTCGATAACCTTATTGTTGTCGGTGATGCTGCTCACCAGGTTGATCCGATACATGGCGGAGGAATGGGTATTGCAATGGAGGCATCGACTCTTGCCGCAGAAATCGCTGCAGAAGCAGTAAAGAAAAAAGATTATTCTAAAGAG
>CAZEVB010000087.1:0-2832 GCA_964515835.1 uncultured archaeon
GCAGCCTCAGATGCAGAAGAAACAGCAAAAAGGATTGTTGAAGTAAGTAAAAAACACAACAAACCTATTTTTGCGAGTTTCATGGGAGGAATGGCAATAAAAAAAGCTGCGGAAATACTGAAAGCCGGAGGAATACCTAATTATTTTGCACCCGAAAAAACAGTAAAAACCTTTTCTTACATGCACAAATACAATAAAAATATTGAGCTTCTTTATGAAACCCCTCTTGACATCGTACCCTCAATTAAACCAGATAAAAAGAAACTTAATTCAATAATAAACGACTGCTTTGCCAATGATATTACTGCTCTGCCTGAATTTCAGTCAAAGGAATTCCTGAAAGAATTCGGAATTGATGTTGTGCAGACAATCATGGTAAAAGATAAAGGAGAATTAAAAGCAGTTGCAGGAAAAATAAAATTCCCGGTTGTCCTGAAGATAAACAGTCCAGATATAGTTCACAAAACAGATGCCGGGTGCGTAATACTTAATATAAAAAACCAAGAAGCACTGGTGAAAGCTTACGACAGCATAATAGAAAACGCACACAACTATAACCACAAGGCAAGAATAGAAGGAGTTACAGTACAGGAGTTTGTCGAAAACAGCGATTACGAAATAATTATCGGTTCAAAGAAGGACAATCTATTTGGCAGGGTCATTATGTTTGGAATGGGTGGTGTTGGCGCGGAAGTATTCAAGGACAAAAATGTTGGATTCCCGCCACTGACACAGACTCTTGCAAAAAGACTCATGGAAGGAACAAAAATATATCCCATCATGAAAAAAGGATACAGGAATATCAAACCAGTAAACAGTAATATGCTCGAAAAACTTCTGATACGGTTCTCTTATCTGGTTACTAATTTCCCGGAAATAAAAGAAGTTGACATTAACCCGATAGCAATTAACAAAAAAGGCGCTTTTGCACTTGACGCGCGCATCATACTTGACTTTGATTTTGTCAAAACAAAATTGCATAAAGAAACAGATTTGGCTATAGAACCTTATCCATCAGAATTCACTAAAAAAGTTAATCTTGCAAAAGGAAAGAAAGCATTGTTCAGAGTAATAAAACCAGAGGATGAATCAGAATGGATAGAATTATTCAAATCATTATCTGCTGAAACCAAGCGATACCGTTTCTTTCACCCAATAAAAGAAATAACAAGAGAAATGCTGATAAGATACTGTCACATTGATTATTCAAGAGAAATTGCTATAGCAGTAGAAATAATTGAAGGAAACAAAAAAAAGATAGTCGGTGTCGGAAGAATAATTATCGAACATGAGAGAGACATTGCAGAATTTGCTATTGCAGTGACAGACAAATGGCAAAACTTGGGTTTAGGCACAAAACTCACCGAATACATGATTGAGATAGCGAAGATAAAAAAACTGAAAAAAATGTTTGTTGAAATACTGCCGGATAACTACAAAATGATTCACTTAAGCAAAAAATTCGGATTCAAAATAAAAGAAAGAGAATCTGATACTGTTGAATTAGTGCTTGAGATCAATTAAAACGGTTAAGAATATAACCTGATTTTGACTCTTAGTTATAATGGATTATAGTTTCCGTGAAGATCCCTCACTAAACAGGACAGTTACTTTTATTCTAAACAAAGACAAACCAGTTTACAATTGGTTCTATTTCAAGGAAGGTTATTCAAAAGAATTTGTGGACTACTGCATAGACCAGTATGGTTTGAAAGGACGGATTGTGGACCCTTTTTGTGGTTCGGGAACAACCCTGCTCGCGGCAAAAGAAAGAGGCTTAGAAAGCACTGGTGTTGATGTTTCTCCTTTGGCTGAACTTGTTAGTAAGGTCAAGACACAAAATTATGATATTAATGCTCTTAGGGAAGAGTTTTCAAAGTTAAAGGCAATGAAGCCTGAGTATAAAGGTAATCCTCCGGAGAAATGGATCAGGAACTATTTTTATGGAAGAACAATTTCTAACATTCTTTTTTACAGGAACGAAATAAACAAATTGAAGGACGAGAAAGCAAGGGATTTTTTCCTGCTTGCTTTGATTAATGCAACCGACAAAACAGCAAACGCAATTAAGCAGGGCGCCTCGCTTAAGAGAGTAAAGAAAGGGCCTATTCCTGTTAAGCATGTTTTTGTGAATAACGCTAAGCGCATGATAAGGGATCTGAAGAAACAACCAGAGTTGATGGAGAAGCCAGAGGCAGAGGTTCTTTGCGCTGATTCGAGAACAGTTGAATGGAAAAACATTGATTGTGTGATTACTTCCCCGCCTTATATGAACAAGATCGAGTACACTTCGGTTTACAAGATAGAACTAAATTTGTTCTTTAAGCAGCAGGAAACAAGATTAAGGGCATTTATTTCTGACGATGTCAAAGACCAGTCCGAGAATAGTCTGGGTGTTGAAGAAGCATACTTTAAGGACCTTCGCAAGGTTCTTGAGAATCTTTACAAAGGACTTAAAGATAACGGCAAAGTAATTTTTGAATTAGCTGGCGGTTGCTTTCCTGATAGGAACATTGAGGCAGATGAGAGACTGGCAGAAATTGGAGAGGACATCGGTTTTAAATGTAAGGAAATAGTTGAGGCAAGAAAGATACAATGCCACCGAGCAAGAACTTTTAAGACAGGAACAGTCAGGGAAAGCCTTGTTGTACTGGAAAAGATTTAAATAGGATGGCGGAGATAGTTAATCATGGAAGACATGGAAAATCCTGAAGATAACAAGCAAAAAATTACTGTTGTAACAGGGATAGTTGTCCTAATAGTAATTGCACTGGCTTCCGCAGTAATTGTCAGCAACAATTTCTTTGGCTTGTTTGAAGATAACAAAATAAG
>CAZEVB010000087.1:2932-4043 GCA_964515835.1 uncultured archaeon
ATTGTAATTAAAGACGCAGGAATAAGAGAAGGAGTTGTAATGCCGTCCGGACAGATTGAGGGATATGCTCCCGATGTTCTGGGGTGGGAATCTCTTTTTGGAGACATCATGCCGGTTAACTGCGAGAAGAATTCAGAAGGAGTTCCTGGGTGCATAGGTAAACTTTATGTTAACGGAAAATTATACCGTGCAGATGAAGAGCATGACTTAATGCAGGGGTTTGCCGAGATTCCTCAGGAACCAGACATGTTCAAGGACTTTGAAGTGCTTAATGTTTTAGTTACTGGAAAAGAAGTTGCGTACATTAGAGGCAACCTTGACCAGAAACCTTACTCAGGAATAGCAGAGAAGAACTCAGGATTAGGAAAAGTACTCTACTTTAACTATGACCTCGGAACTACCCCCGGACTGCTTATACAGACAATAAATTATTTGGAGTAGAAGACTACCCCTTGATTACCTTATTCAGCTTTACAACTGTTTCTACTGCTCTCTTTGCATAGCTGTCTATTCGTGAAGCTGCCTGTGCTCTTGTTTCTCCAGGACCGGAAATGCCGTAACCAAGAGGCTTGTTGTTCTCCAGTGAAAGATCAATTAGTTTTCTTGCAGCATGCTGTGCAACGACCTCGTCATGCTGTGTGTCTCCCTCAACAACAGCCCCGAGAACAACTACTCCATCAATGTCTTTTTTATTGAAAAGAGTTTTTGCCGCTAATGGAGTATCTAAAGTGCCGGGAACAAGAATAATTTCCCCTACTTTTGCACCAAGGAACTCTGCGTGAGTTTTTGCTCTCTCGAGCATCATCTGAGTTATATCATAATGGTATTCGCTTACTACAAAACCTATATTCATTTTTCATTCCTCCTTAAATTAATCTCAAATTGTTTCTGCGTTTTCCTTTCCCTGCCTCTGACCAGTCCCTGCCCTCTTCCTCAGAGCTTGCTGGTTAAAGAGAAGATCCAGACAATTCAGAGCATGTTTCTTTGTCCGGTTAACTGCAATTTGTTTTAGTTCTTTGCTGTCCTTTGCCTCATCTTCATGAATAAAAACCTCTAGGATGTGCTTGTTTGTCATTAATTGCGCCTGAATAATTCCTGTTGAGGCTTCATG
>CAZEVB010000088.1:0-4041 GCA_964515835.1 uncultured archaeon
AAAGAAAGATTAGTTGACGCAGCAAAAAGAATGACAAAAGACGGCAAAGAAGATGAAGAAATAGTTGACGCGCTTAAGGAACTGGGTTTATCTAAAGACGAAGCAGAGAATATTACTCTTGAATCAAAAGAAAACAAGGTAGAAACAAAAGAGAATGTTATTCCTCAGGGAGATTTCTGGGAGACCCCTTCAGGAAACTTTTTTTCTGCAGAAGATCAAAAAGACCAGTTAATGAAAGTGGCAGAAACCCGTATAGTTGAAAGAAAAGCAAGAACCCCTGATGCAATAAAAAGAGAAATACTACCTTTACGAGTAAGCGATTTTGATAAACTCATTGAAAGAGGAGGCATGAAAAGAGGTGATACGATTCTTATATCAGGGGGCTGCGGAACCGGAAAAACAACTTTCAGCATGCAGAGCCTTTACCACGGGGCTTTACACGGAGAAAAAGGAGTTTATATAACACTTGAAGAGTCAGTAGAAAAAATGAAAGAAAATCACAGAAATAACTTCGGGTGGGATCTTGATGGTCTTGAAAGAGAAGGAAAACTGGCAATAATAAAGATAGACCCATTGACAATCGCAAGGGCAGTAGAAGCAATGCTGACAAAAGAAAGGGGCGGCTTATACATCGAATTCGAGGAATTTGACCTGCCATTCCAATTAAACCTGCCATTCAAACCTGACAGAGTGGTTGTTGATTCACTATCTGCATTGTCAATCGCATTCATGGAAAACGAGCAGGGTTACAGGCAATACCTGAGGCATTTATTTGAGAGCCTTGAGTCATTTAACTCCTCAAACATTGTTCTTGGCGAAACAGAACAAGATCCGGGAGTATACAGCAGATCGGGAATCGAAGAGTTCCTGGCTGATGGGGTTGTTGTGTTGTATAACATAAAGATACATAACGTGAGGCAGAAAGCACTCGAAATACTCAAGTTAAGAAGCTCAAATCATGAAAAAAGAATTGTGCCATACAAAATTACTTCCCATGGAATAGATGTCTTCATAAACGAAGAACTGTTCAGGGAAGAATAGGTGTTTGGATAAAGAAAATATTATTTCTGCTAATTGGCATTACTATTTTCCTTAGCGGTTGCATTGAACCAAATTCAAACGGGAAACCATATAACGCAGGAGAAGTGCCAAAAACAGGCCAAATCATAATCGGACTTTCTCACCCGCCATGGACACACCAAGAACACATTGATTTCTCTGTAAATGAAATGAAAGAACTTAATATTGACACAATAAGACTCGGTGTTTCATGGGCAGACAGAGAACCAAATAAGGGAGAATTTTACTGGAAACCATTTGATATCAGAATGAAGGGAGTGACAGACAATAATCTTAGCCTCTTGCTTACAATAAGACAAAGTGGTCCTGACTGGGCATGCACAGAAATCAGAAACGAGAATTCGTGTGTTTACAAGAACAAAGAAGACTTCAGGACTTTTATCAGAGAACTACTTTTGAGATACCCCAATCAAATTGACAAGATACAGTTTGGCAATGAATGGGATTCTGATTTTTGGTGGATTGGAACAAGCGAAGAACTAGTTGAACTCAACAATATTCTTTATGATACTGTGAAAGAGTTGTCCTGGGAAACAATTGTTGTTTTAGGAGGCATAACAAGAGGCCCTTTCATGATTTCATTGATTTGTGAGAAAGGAGGAAAATATTATGACCTCGTAACATCTATTGGAAAGAGTTATAGTCACGAAGAAGTAGCCGATTTTTGCGAAAATGATTATCCCCAAGCAAAAGAAAATTTCTTGTATGTTTTTGAGAACGCAAAATACGAAATGATTGACTTACATCTTTATGACGATGTGGGGTGGTGGGAATATTATTACAACGAGTTAAAAGAAATAAGTGACAAACCAGTTATTGTCAGCGAATTAGGGGGACCGAACATGATTTATGAGTCCTGTGAAACTTGCTCTCATCCTTATACTGAAGAATACCAGGCAGAGAAAATGAAAGAGTATTTTGCTAAAGTCGATGAGCTTGGTGTTGAAGAAGCATATTATTTCAAATTGATTCAAGGCGGAGATGCTTCAGAACAACACCAAACATCAGGATTAATGACTGAACAATTAAAGAAAAAAGCATCCTATTATGTACTAAAAGAAATAATAGAAAAACAATTAGAGGAATAAAAAAAGGTTTTTCCTTTAACTTATTCCTTCCATTTCTGTGCTGATCTGAGATATTTTCTCAATCTTTAACTTAATCTTTTCTACTTTCTCAGCAAGCTTTCTTTTTCTTACCCCAAGTTCTTCTTCCTTGTGAATAAGTTTACCGAGTTTTTCTTTAATCGAGAGTTCTGCGTCCTGAGTATCTTCAACAGTATCAGAAAGCCTGATAAGTTCTCTTTCAGAATCAATCTTTTCATCCCTAAGTGAATTAAGTTCTCTTTCAATGTCGCCAAGTGCTTCGGATAGAAGACCTCTTGCCCCGCCGCTTTCTTTTACCAAACTTGCAATAGCCCTTTTAGCGTTTGGTCTTCTTTTTGTTTTTGGTTTAGCTCGTGCCCCTGATTTTGACCGTGGCTTTGGTTTAGCCTGCGCCCTTGATTTTGATCTAGCCTTAGGCTTAGCTCGTGTTTTGGTTTTTTTTGTGGTTTTCTTTTTTGCTTTTGCCATTGTTGACACCGAACAAGATTCGTCTATTAACTAATAGATATTATCGTTTATAAAGTTATGCCCACACTAACTATTTTCTCAGGTAGGCTTCTATTTTACTCTTATCCTTGAGGTAAGACTCCTTTGTTATTATCCCTAAGTTGTAACTCTTTCTAAGCAGCATAAGTTTTTTTTCTAAGCTTTCGATTTCTGCCTGATTCCTTTTCTGTGCTTTGGTTGCCTTATTTTTCTCGGTCTTCTGGCTGTCAATGAGCCTCTTTTCTATCGAATCAAGTTTCCTTTCAAGTTTGCTTAACCGCGGCCTTGATATTTTCTGTACCGGCTTCAGTTTTATCTTATTGACTGCTTTCCTTATTTCTGCTTTGGCGAGAGACTTCTTCTCTATTTTTGATAATCTTCTCTCAAGCCTCTTCAGGAGAACTTCCATTACATGTTTCTGTTTTTTCTCAGATATCTTCTTCATATTTTTAGAAATCTTTTTTAGTTCCCTGCTAACAACCACAGGAATTCTCTGTTTTTTCTCAATATTTTCAATCTTCTCATATAATTTTGAAAGATCGCCCTTAATCCTGAGACTCATGTCAGGAACCTTTGTTTTCTTGGAAATAATTTTAGAATTAAGTTTCCTTATCTCTGCAGAAATCTTTGTTGCATCCGAAGCGGCAACTGGTTTGTTCTCAATCTTTTTTAATCTTCCCTCCAAACGGGTAAGACTCTTCAAGATTTCCGGTCTGCTTTCAATACTCTCCAAACGTTTTCTAAGCCCAGACATTTCATGCCTAACCTGACCATTAATTGCCTGCATGTTTAATGCCGCTATCTGCACCGAGGATGCTTGAGGTTGTGGTTGCTGCTGAATAACTGGTTCAATAACACCAATCATCGGCTCGCTTGTTTTAGGAATATAGAGCATTGAGTGCATCGCATATTCTGAAAAGCTGAGGACTTCGTTCATAAACATTCCGATGTCCTTAATTGCATCGTTCTTGGAGTCTCCTGACAATGCAGTTATTATGCTGTCGCTCGTGCTTTGTTTGATTTTTCCAATTAATGAGTGAATAAACTTTGTAACAATCTTTTCTTTCTCATAAACAAGGAGTGTTGAAAGCGAATCAAACACAAATAAGTCTGGCTTGAATCTCTGCAATGCTTCACTGACACCCAAACTTAGTTCGATAAGCGAGCTCGGGGAACTGACATAAATAGAGTTTTCTTTGGAGGAATAAGTGGCGTGGCTTGTTTTTGTTATTGCATCAACAAAAAAGAATTTTTTAGGATCTATTGCATTTGCCTCAAAGTTTTTCTTGAGTTCTTCACAGGGAAGATTCAACGTAAGATAACAAATTCTTTCATACTCTGAAGAAACTTTCTTTATAATAGAAGCCAT
>CAZEVB010000089.1:0-2783 GCA_964515835.1 uncultured archaeon
CCATTGAAAGTATTGAGGATGAGATCGACTTATTGTTTGCTAAAATGAAGAAAGCTGCCAGGGAAATTGACTCTGAAATGGGTATTGAACTCATTGAATAAGCATTATCAATAACTATTTATTCTCATTTGCCTAAACATAAAAAGTTAATAACCTGCTCGCACTCCCTTTTTCCATGAGACTTCTTTATTTGTTATTCTTTCCTGGTGTAATCCTGCACGAGTTCTCGCACTATCTGGCATGTGCCCTCACAGGAGTAAAGGTTTTTGATGTAAAATTCTTTGGCACGAAAGAAGCATATGTGAAACACGAAAAGCCTGGCATTCTGCAGTCAATACTAATCACTATTGCCCCTTTCTTTGTGAGCAATTTTGTCGGTTATCTTTTGCTGTCTGAAGCCCACTTGTTGTTGGCATCTTATTTCCTCGCGAGCGTGGTTTTTTATTGGATAGGAATTTCTGCTGTTTATTTTTCTTTTCCGAGCGATGCTGATGCAAAGAACTCTTTTCATGCATTTATTGCATTTTCAAAGCAGAAGATTTTTTCAGGTTCTTTCATAACCCGTTTGCTGTGGCTGCTTATCCTTCCTTTGGTCTTCTTACCGGTTGCACTTGTTCTTTCAGTTATTCTCTTTTTTAACTACATTTTCTTTTTGAGGTTACTCTGGTTATTTTTTGTGTTCTCGGTGAGTTTATGAAAACAATTCGCTTAAATAAAAACTTCTTCAATCAAGATCTTCTTTACATTTTTCTTTCTCTTATTTTTTGGTTAATAGCCGAGTATTTGACAGTTTGGAGCTCTAAACTGAATGAGTGGTTAGCAATTTTTCCTCTTGCAATTCTCCAATATTTTTTCATTATTCTTATTTTCTATTTCCTGCTTTTCAGGTTTTCTTGGAACGAAAAACGTGTTCTTATTTCAATGATCTTTGTAATGTATGTTTTTGAATTACTTTGGCAGAATGCTTTGCTCTTGAACCCTCTTTGTTTTATTCCTATCTCGATTATTCTTGTTTCCATTTGGGGTTTCCTGACTTTCATTCCTTATTGGTTAGTAACAAGAAACCTTAGCAGACACAAATTAACTGCTCTCTTTTATTGTCTTTGGCCACTGTTCTTTTTTGTTTCCTCAATCCTAATGCAACTGATTTGATAACAGGCAACTTTTTATACAAAAACATCATACTTACTAATATGCTTGAGAAAGTCAAGGAAAAAGCAAAAGCGCTGCGAAAGGCAGACAAAAAATATTATGCAGAAGCAAAAGAAGGGTTAAAGATAAAGGTAAACCAATACAGGTCTGACCCGAAGCTAATTGCCCTTGTTGCAATTGAAGTAATCCTTATTTTTCTCTTAATTCTCTCAATAGTTTTCCTGTTTGATCCTAACTTAGAGTTCAGCGAGTTCCTTCCTTTAATACAGGACAGCGGCTTTGACTTAAGTTCAACAATCCCGTGGGAATTAAAGCTGGCTCTTTTCATTGTAACTGTTTATGTTGTCTGGAAACTCTATTCTTATACTGGTTGGTACAGGAAACAGTTAAAGTGAGCAACACATTTTTAAGCTTTTAAACCATAAATTTAGCATGCCAATTAACAAAGGAAGTTATATTCAGTTTGACGGCTGGTCTCATGAAGAACATGAAGACAGGGACGCTGCTTTTAATATGGCGCTGAAATTATACCTTCCGATAGCCAAGAAAATCAATAACACTGTCGGTCTTCACATTCATGTAAAGAGACACAACACAAACAAAGAAGGAAAAATAAAGTACACTGTAAATTCCAGGATTAGAACCCCCGGGCTTTCTTTCATGGCAAAAGAAACCGAGTGGTCTTTTCTTAAGGCTGTTTCTTCTTCACTCAAGACTCTTCAAAGAGAAGTCAGGGAAAAACTGAAGAACAAGTCAAAGTCTCACAAGAATCATAACCAATTCACTTTAACCTGATCAGTCCGATATTTCTGGTTAACTGCAGTTTCACTTAGGTTCTGCTTCCTTCCTGCTTGATGTTCAACTATTCCCTGCCACGCAATCATTGCACCATTGTCGCACGCAACTGCAAACGGCGTAACCTTAAATTCACATCCACGGGCTTCGCACATCTTGCCCAGCATTTCCTGCAGTGCTTTTGAGGCTGCAACCCCGCCGGTCAAAAGAAGTTCTTTCTTGCGGGTATGTGCAAGTGCTCTTTCACTCACTTCAGTAAGCATTGCTAAGGCATTATGCATTGCAGAATAAGCAAGATTCTCTTTCCTAACATTCCCGACCTTAAGCTTTGAGGCAGTCAACAGGCCACTGAAAAGCAAGTCCATTCCTTTTACCGTGTATGGCAGGTCAATGTATTCTTTTCCCTCAAAATACATTTTGTCAATCACAGGTCCTGCAGGAAAACCTATTCCCATGTACCTGCCAAGAGTATCCAAAAAGTTTCCTATTCCTGTGTCCAGGGTCTCGCCATAGACCCTGTAATAACCGCTCTCATAAGCAATTATTTGTGTGTTTGCACCGCTCGCATAAACAACCAATGGGTCTTTTGCACCACACTTTTTCTTTCCTATCTCGATGTGCGCCACGCAGTGGTTAACTCCAAGTAACGGAATCCCGTACTCCAAAGATAGGAATCTTGCTACTAGTGCCCCGACCTTTAAACAAGGACCCAAACCAGGGCCCTGGGCGAAAGCAATCAGATCAATGTCATTCATCTTTAAACCTGCTTTCTCAAGCGCAGTATTAATTACTTTGACAGCATTCGCGTAATGAAAGTCGGCTGCTTCTGCCGGCTT
>CAZEVB010000089.1:2883-4017 GCA_964515835.1 uncultured archaeon
GGTCCTGGCATGAACTTCTTAACAAGTCTTTTTGTCTCTTCATCTAATTCACCAAATTTAGCTGCAACTTCAACATCTGGAACAATAACAGAAATTGGTTTCTCGTAGCTTTGCCTTTTAGTGTCATGCACTTTCTTAACTGCTTCTTCATTTAGCGCGTCTGCACCCAAACCGTAACAGGTTTCTGTCGGATAAATAATTAGTTTCCCTTTTTTGAGGTAATCTGCAGCAACCGAAGCAATCTCTTCAATGCTTGTTTCCTTGATTTTGATTATTCTTGTTTTACATGAAGACTCCGCTTTCAATCAAGACCACCAAGTTGTATAGCATGTGTGCAAGGAATAAGGGTATAATGTTTTTAGTCCTGCTGTAAATAAATGCGAGTATGAAGCCTAGGATAAAGACTCCTATTAGTTCTCCGATTGAACCATAGCCAATGTGCACTAAGGTAAAGAGTACTGTTGAAACAAGTATGCCTGTTTTTTCTACTAAGAATGCCCTGAAGAATACTTCTTCTGCAAACACCCTGACAGTAAAGAGGTATGCCAGAAAGAATGGCGAGCTGGTTATGATTTGTTCCAAGGCAGTTACCACAAGTTCTGTGTCATTAAAACCAAGAAATTCTATTAAAGAACCTGCAACAAAGGTTGCTGCAATTAGTGCGATAAAACTAGCTACAAAATAAACCGCAATATTTTTTGGTTTTATCTTGTTTATTCCGAGTGCGTTGATTATTGATTTCTTTTTCTTCAGTGCCCATAAGACAGGCACTGAAATAAAAGCAATGTCTATTATAACATTGTAAAGAAATAAGTCAATCATTGAGTTTTCTCTTCTTTTGGCTTTTCAGCAGTTTCCTGCTTTACTTCCTGCACTTCTTTCTTTGTTTCAGGTTTAACATTGTGTTCGGTGTAACCGCATTTTCCACACGCATTCCTGCTCTTGTGCTGTGCCATGAATACTCCGCCACCGCATTTCGGGCATGACTTTCTTTCTCTTTTAATGTTGTCGCCTTCTACCTTGTAGTAATTGTGCTTCTTTGTTTTGACTCTTTCCTTGACTTTTTTTTCTTTTCTTATTCTCTCTTTCTTTGCCATGTTTAAGCCTCCGTTTTCTTGTTTTCAGGCTTTGCTT
>CAZEVB010000090.1:0-4000 GCA_964515835.1 uncultured archaeon
AAACCTTTAAATACAATAAAACAATTATACTTAAAGATCAAAGATGGGTATAATAGCCAATGCATTGTCCTTCATGGGAGACTCAAAGAAACTGCCGATTGCAGTTGTTCTTGTTTTATTGCCTACACTTGCTTTTGTTTTATCCCTTGTTATTTCTGGCTTTCCATTGGATTTGTTCAGAATAGGGTTGGCTGTTGTTAATGACCTTATTTTCTGGGTTGTTATTACTGCTGTTCTTTTTGTGTTGTTAAAGGTCATTAAAGGCAAGGGCAATTATGAGCTTGTTTCCATCTTAAACAGGACTTCGCTGGTCTTTGTCCTGAACTTTCTTTTATCGATTGCTTTCTTGGTTGTCCTTTTCTTGATGGTTCCTGGATTGTTCTCGGTTCTTTCAACTGCCTATTCGCAGGAATATACTTTCCTGGAGTTATCAAGCTCTATTGCGGAAATAGTTCCTTCCTTTGACGCAATCTTCCCGTTGTTAATTCTTTTTGCAGTCATCCTCGGAATAATTGTTATTGCAGGAATCTACCTGATTTACAGGATAATCGCGGATTACAAGAAAGGCTCGAAACTAAAGAATTTCTTCATTTTATTGCTCTTTGTAGTGATTATGTTCCTGATTAACTTCTTCTTGTGACCAATACAAACTTTTAAAAGATTTATGGTCGCGGAAATATTAAGTACCCCACGATATTTCGTGTAAATGGAGGATGAGTAATGAAACCATTTAAAGTAACATGTCCTGAGTGTGAAGAGTATTTCCTTATTGACCAGAATAAGTATGATGAAGGCGATCTGACAGAGTGTCCTGAATGTGGTGCAACTCTCTTGGTAGAAGTCAAGTACGGAAGGATTGTTCTTAAAAGTGATAATGCAAAGTATTACGATGAGGACATACTGTGTGAGTTCGCAGAGGAAGAAGAATAACTTTATCTTTACTTTCTTATTGAGTTGTATTTATGGTTAGGGATACCCAGAAGATAAAGTTTTATAACACTGCTGACCGCAAGGTTGTTGATTTCAAGCCCATTGAAGAGGGCAAGGTTAACATGTATGTTTGCGGTCCTACTGTTTATGGTCCTGCACACATTGGTCATGCGCGGACATACCTTGCTTTTGATATAATCAAGCGCTACTTGAAGTATGCTGGCTACAAGGTTAAGCATGTCATTAACATTACTGATATTCATGATGACATAATAAAGAAAGCCAATGAACAGAACACAACTATTTTCAAGTTAGCTGACAGGAACATTGAACTCTTTTTCAGGGACATGGATGAACTTGGAATAGAAAGAGCCGATGTTTATCCGAGAGTAACTGAATATGTTGACGGAATAATCAAGCTTGTTCAGGAGCTCTTAGACAAGGGTTATGCTTACGAGACAGAAGATGGTGTTTACTACAGGGTCTCAAAGTTCAAGGAATATGGAAAACTAAGCGGAATAAGACTTGACCAGTCACTGAGTGGTACGCGCGTGGACACAGACAAGTATGAGAAAGAGGCTGCAATGGATTTTGCATTATGGAAAAAGGCAAAGCCTGACGAACCATCATGGGACAGTCCTTTTGGAAAAGGTAGACCAGGCTGGCACATTGAGTGCAGTGTGATGTCCATGCAGAATTTGGGTGAGACTCTTGATATTCACGGGGGGGCAAAAGACCTTATTTTTCCTCATCACGAGAATGAGATTGCCCAGAGTGAGGCAGCAACAGGCAAGACTTTCTCCAACTACTGGCTGCACACTGGACTCTTAACAATTGAGAACGAGAAGATGTCAAAGTCTCTGGGGAACTTCATTGAGGTTCCTGACCTCTTGCACGATTACAATGTAAAGGCATTTCGTTTTTTCATTGCAATAATGCATTACCGTTCAGAAATTGATTTTTCTAAAGAAGCAATGCAGAAATCAGGCACTTCTCTTGAAAAAATAAACAACTTTATTCAGAACATTCTTGGGGTTCAAGATATGGGCAGCGAAAACAAAGAAGTTCCTGGGTTAATTGATAACGCGCGAAACGCTTTTATGAGTGCAATGAACAATGACTTTAACAGCCCAATGGCTATTGCATCAATCTTTGAGTTCATTCGCGAAGTGAACAAACTGCTTAATGACAACAAGTTGTGCAAAGCAGATGCTGAGAAGATTATTGATTTCATGAAAGAAATTGATTCTGTTTTCAATGTAATTGACTTTGAGAAAGAAAAAGTTGATGCTCCTGAAGAGGTTGTTAAGCTCCTTGAGGAAAGAGAAGAGGCAAGGAAAGCCAAGGACTTTGCAAAGTCCGACGAACTAAGGGACCTCATAGCAGGAAAAGGTTTCCTTATTAATGACACGCCGCAAGGACCAAAGCTCAGGAAAAAATAATTTATTTTACGTACTCGTCCCATGACTTTATTTCTAAGTCTTCTTTTTTCTTTTCAAGGATTGCCCTGAAGAATGCCTTTGCCAGTTGCAGGTTTGTTATGAGTGAAACATTGTAGTCGATGGATGCCCTGCGCAGGTCGTAGTTTTTATCCATGTCAATCTGTTTCATGGGGTTTGGTATTGAGACAACTAGTTCTATAATGCCTTTTTTGAACTTGTCCATGACATTAGGGGTTTTCTTTTCCTGTAGCTTGTGTATTAGGCTGTTCTTTATTCCTTCTTTATTGTAGAACTCGTGTGTGTGTTCTGTGCAGTAGACCTCAAAGCCTTTGTCCGCGAGCTCCTTGATTTCATCCATGATTTTGTAGCGGTTCTCGTCCCCGCTTATGCTGATAATGATGTTTTTTTTCGGAATCCTGTAACCTATTGAGATAAGTGATTTAAGCAGTGCATCATTCAGGTCCGAGCCTATGCATGCAACTTCTCCTGTTGAGGCCATTTCTACTCCGCTGAGTGGGTCTGCTCCCTTTAATCGTGAGAAGGAGAACTGCGCTGCTTTTACTCCGACGTGGTCCAGGTCAAGGGCGGAGTGGTTATTTACATCCGGTGTTATTCCCATTATTGCTTTTGTCGCGAGGTCAATGAAGTTCATTCCTGTTATTTTTGATACAAAGGGGAATGATCTTGAGGCGCGAAGGTTGCATTCTATGACCATTACGTCGTTGTCCTTTGCAAGGAACTGTATGTTGAACGGTCCTGTAATCTTTAGTTTCTTGGCAATCTTTTTTGCAATGTGCTTCATGCGCCTTGTTGTTTCTATGTAGATTTTCTGTGGGGGTAGAACCATTGTCGCGTCACCTGAGTGTGTACCTGCGTTCTCTATGTGTTCGTTGAATGCCCAGACTATTATCTCGCCATTGTTTGCAACAGCATCAATCTCAACTTCCTTTGCATCTAAAACAAACTTGCTTATCACGACAGGATAGTCTTCAGAGACATCGGTTGCTTTCTTGAGGTAGTCCTTGAGGTCGCGTTCATTGAAGGCAACATTCATTGCTGAGCCACTGAGCACGTAACTCGGTCTTATGAGGACCGGGTAACCGACTTTCTTTGAAAACTTGACTGCTTCATCAATGTTCTTGAGTTCGCTCCATAGCGGCTGGGAGATGCCGAGTTCGTCGCACATGCTTGAGAACTTGTGCCTGTCTTCTGCCCTGTCTATGTCCTCTGCTTTTGTTCCGAGGACATTGAGCCCTGCTTTCGAGCACTTATAGGCAAGGCTGTTTGGTATCTGTCCTCCCATGGAAACAACGATGCCTTCAGGATTTTCCATTCTGTAAATTTCATATACTGATTCGAAGCTAAGTTCGTCAAAGTAAAGTCTGTCACACATGTCATAGTCAGTGGAAACAGTTTCGGGATTGTAGTTTATCATGACTGTTTCATAACCCAGTTTTCTGAGTTCGAGGGCAGAACTTACACAGCACCAGTCAAACTCGACACTTGATCCGATTCTGTATGCTCCGCTTCCAAGAACAATCACTGACTTATTCTTTTTTGATAGTTCTATGTCTGATGCAGATGCGTTATATGTAAGGTAAAGGTAGTTTGCTTTTGCAGGGTATTCT
>CAZEVB010000091.1:0-3981 GCA_964515835.1 uncultured archaeon
AGCCTTGGCAAGGCCCAATCCTAAACCACTAGACTACGGTCGCTTGAAATAGTAGAAATAATTATGCCTGCTAAACTTTATAAACCGTATATTTTGTTCTGCTTAAAAACTGTTTCTTTACTGTATCCTTGCGATTATTGCTTTTATTGTTAGCGCTAATAGCATCAGGAAGACAGCTGCACCAACACCGATTATGAGCGAGTAAAGTAACAAAGGATCTCTTAGTAAGTCAATATCAAACTTGTTATTATCCTCAGGAGGTATTATTATCGGCGGGGGATTATCTTTCCGCGTCACAATAATCTCGTCTTCTGGTTCCTCCGGAACAAAAACAGAGTAAACAAGTGTTTCGCCGATATTCAGTTCTATTGTGTATGTACCGCTCTTAAAGTTCTCAATGTTTTCTTTTACTTCCAGTCTTCTTCCTGCGTCAATTGTTTTCTCAAAATTTCCTAGTGATTCTTCTTCATAATAGAGGCTTCCTGATAGTTCCCCGTCTTTATTTCCCTTGTTTACGAGCAGTATTGATAATTGCAGGGTATTGTTTTCATAATCGATTTTTGGAACTATTTCCTCTACTTCGATTTCTGCCTTTTCAATTATTTGTGTGGATTTATAATAAACTTTGACTGAGAACTCTTCTTCGTGATCAGGAACTTTAAAGAAAGCACTATATGTCAGATAACTCCCTGGGTTCATTCCAACACGGTTTTCCATTCTCCAGGAGAGTTCTTTTTCTTCGTCTTCCTCAAAAACAAGAATCTGTTCATTGTCAGAGTAATCAAAGTCAGAGTGTAAGGTTAGTTCTACAGGAATCATCAGTCTTTTTCCCGAAACATTCTTTATGTTTACATTAAAGTCAAATTCTTCGTTTTGATTTATTCTTTCAGGGACTTTTAGTTCTATTTCAGTAAGTCCTTCAAATTGTTTAACTGAATTAACTTCAATTAATGGTTCTTCTATTGTGATGTCTGTCTTTATTCCTTTGAGGCTTTTTGTTTCTATTCTTATGTCACTTATTTCTTCTGCATCGTTTGACTCAACCATTTCTAAGTGTGCAGCATCAAGAAAGAATGCTTCGCCGTAAGTGGAATCAACTGAGTACCATTTTTCGGGAAGATATGCTTTCAGCCAGCCATGATTACCAAATTTTTTCCCGTCAAAAGATATTCCTGAAACATACTTTACAGGAATTCCCTTTATTCTGAGGAATACTGCAGTCAGGTTAGCAAATTCATCGCAGACACCTGCCCTTACTTCATAAGTGTGTTTTGCCGAGTAAGTTCCGTGATAATAGTTAGCGTAATCATAAGTTATGTTTCTCTTTACCCATTCTGCAATTTCTCTTATTGTTTCTATCCCTGAGTCTTTAGTGAACTCTATGCTTGCCTTGCTTATTAAGTCGGGGTCCTTGCTCTCAATGTTTTTTGTCGGTCCTTTGAATAAAGGAAAATCAGTTATCTCTTCTAACAGGTTGTGGTCCCGACCAACCTCAAACTCTGCCTGCCTCACAATTCTTGTCTTTATTTCCAACTCAAATTCAGTTGCATCCTTGTACTCATAAAGGTCATCTATTTCAAACACAGCTATTCTGTTAGAATTTTGTTTCTCTAATTTTCCTTCTATTATGTCTGTCCCGATTCTCATTTCTGCGTTCTGGCTTTTAATGTCCTGCATTTCCTTGTCATTAAAAGTGATGAACTCTATTGTTAGTTCATCTCCCCTGCTTATCTGGCCACTGATGCTCCCGAAAGCTATTTGTGTTACTGTTGCATCAAGTTCCTTTATGGAATAAGGATTCATTTCCAAGCTGAAAGAGAAACTGGATAACAGGAGCAAACTAAAAACAATCCAGAGTTTACGATTTTCCATTTTTTTTACTCCTTTAGTTTAATGTCATCCGCTGAGCAGTTGCCTCGTATTAAGAAACCCTCTACCGACAAAATATTGTTTCCTGGTTCTTCGGTATGCAATTCATTATTTAAGTTCCTTGATATCTCGTGCCATTTATCATCATTGATTCCTGTGAGAATAATCGGCACGTAATCAGTTCCTGTGTGGGTTATTTCTGCATAAGTTATGTACCTATGTCCGGCGTCAGTCATGGTGCTTACATAAATTCTCCAGGAAGTTTCTGAGACAGGACATTTTATACTAAAACTTATGTTGAATTCGTTTGTGTTATGCCATGCTTCGTCATTAGGGTTTCTGTCTGACGTAACGCTATAATCCCCAAGAATGTATCCTGTGCTCCAGCCTGTTGCCTGCCCGTTGTCAAGCTTTATTACTCTTGATCCTTTTGAGGGATCATACTCATTGGTTATTGTTCCTACAGGGTCATTATCATAAATTCCCCAATTCTCTGTTGTGCCGTGTTCTCCATCCTCATAAATGGTTAATCCGCCTAAACTCTCCAAACCCCTTTCGAGAATTCCTTTTGTTTTTTCTCCGCCCTGTTTTCCTATTTCGTCACCCGAACCCATTACACTTAAAGTTAGTCCTACCACTACTGCGGTTACAATCAATCCTCCACCAATCAGCAAAAGATACTCAAGTGCACCTTGCCCCTTTTCTTTCACCAAATCACTAACCTAATCGAACTTAATCCTATGACTTCTCTTTCTTCTTTTTCCAGGCTTCCTAGTCCGTTTGCAAGAAGATTATCAGTTTTTCCTCTTGTGTTATCTCCGATTTCCCAGCCGACACCAATCATTTCAAGGACAATAATAACCACTATTGCCACTATAATCAGTCCGCCGATAACAATAATCATGTACTGTGAAAGATCCTGCATTGCCATGTTTAGTTATGTGATTAACTCTATTATATTTCTTGCGATTAAAAGAATTCTGTTATTCGCTTCTGTTTTAATCTCCTGTCAATTAAAGTAGATTCTTTTTTCCATGCAGAAATCGGTATTGATAATCCGTTTCCAATGAAAGACAATGCTTCTTCCATTGTGGAGACATCAGTTGACTTGTTTTTTAGTGCATTCCTTACATTTTCCCGAATTTGCCAGACACCAAGAGGGATAGTATAACTTTGTCCGATCTCTCTGAAAACCAGGACAGACGCCTGTTTTTTTTCTTTTACTAAGTATTCTGCGGAAGCCAAACGGGCAGCATAATAAGCACCCGTGACCTCGGAGGCATAGTCTTTCCTTCCCCTGTAAAACTCGTGGTCTGAAATTATGTTTACTTCTTTCTCGTTTGCAGTCCAGAAACCACCGGGTTTCCATGCTTCAAGCTGTTCAAAGGACCACTCACCAGGCATAATCATTATGTAGAAGTCATTATCCAGATATTCTGAATGAAAGATTTTATAACAGTCCACACTCCCATAACTCTTCACTTTCTCATTAACGAGTTTGTCTGACATGTTGCTGTCGACAGCAGTTATTGACCAGCGGGTTGGAACAAGTTTCCTTTTTTTTTCTATTCCGAATGCTCCGACTCCAAGTACCTTTGACAGGTAACTGACCTCAAATCCCTTTGAGTAAAGCTCGTATAGCGCGTCATTCGCTTTTGCATCAGTGTCTGATGTCAGGTAATCAACTTTTTGTGGTACTTTTGGGTTCTCAATTAACTTGAAATCTTTCATTCTTGCCTTTGGTCCTATTGGGGCATAAAACTCAGAAAAACTGACATCTTCCCTTAACTTCTCTTTGAGGTTAACTTCATTCATCAAGGAGCCGACAGCCATTGCTGTTTCCTGTATTTCTGCAAACTCATAACTTGGTTTTGATGCTTCTTTGACATCAAAACTCTTGTAAGGCCTTATCAGGGTTTCCCTGAAAGAAATGATTTTTTCTGATTCCAATCCAAACCATTTTTCCGGGCGGTCATAGAGGTGGGTGTTCTTGTCCTGGCCTACTAATGAAAGCGGGGCAACATCCAGTTTTGGGTAATTGTTCCATGCAATAAAAACCGACGGCGGGCTAGTGCCAACAAAATCAGTGTCTATTTTCTTGTTTATTGTCTT
>CAZEVB010000092.1:0-3924 GCA_964515835.1 uncultured archaeon
GCAGCAAAATCAGCGTACATTGATTTTGGAAGGGAATACTCAAAATACATCGGAGTATTGGATGACATGGATGGCATGGGCAGCCTTATTGATATTCCTTACTGGTTAAGGGTGCAGTCAGCAACAAAGCTCTTTGACAAGGGTGTTTATGATGCCAGTTCCGGTCAGGTAGTTGACTTTATTCACAACTGGAGACCAATCAGGGTTCTGGTTGATAAGTTCAGGGACACAGGAAGCTTTAAGTTCAGTGCTGGTGACATTGCAAAGTACGGAAACATTTACGGGGCAGATGACGCTGGAAACCTCTTGCTTTATACGATTGATGATGCAACAACAAGCCAGCTGAGAGGTATCAGCTACAGTAATGTAAAGGCTGCTGTTGTTGGCACCGGAGCAAATGTCAGGCAGGGATTAATCAAAACAGATTTCGGCGAAATCATTCCGAATGGTCCGCAGGCTTTCCAGACACTCCAGAGCAGGATGTCTGGTAATGGTTCTGTTCTGACTGGGGCGTGGGTTCCTTCTATTACAGAAACCCCTGAACAGTTTGTCAGGAGAATCTCGAATCCAAGGGTCTGGAGCAATGTAAAGAATATTGAGAGCAACTTAGAGAAAATGATGCTTGGGCTAAGGGAACAGAATTTTACTTCAAGGCGTTATTGGAACTTGTTAGACAAATTATTTGCACAGGAAGACGAGCTCATAAAAACTTACTTCAGCTGGAAAGGCGGTCTGAAGTTAACTGCCTTTCAGTATGGCTACTGGTACACTAAGAAGGCAGGCATACCTGGTTTCTTTGGAATAGAAGACCTTTCAGCTTACATGATTCCCGATACCTGGAAAAATATTACGATCTCACATGATCAGGAAAAAATATACAACAACGCATACATAGACTTCTTTGCTAATGAGGGTTCTGATGACGGTGACATGTTCATGCGCGTGATTAACAACATGCCCTGGGCGATTGTTTACAGGACAGCCTCCAAGATTTGGGAACCTGCAGAAGAAATGATTGACAATCTTTCAAAGAGTCAGCACAGGACAGAAGTGGAAAACATTGCCTTCTATATAACCGGTCCAAACAGTTGTCCTGCCTGCAGTATTAACCTCAAGAGCACTAACTTAGAGGACTTCTCTCCTGCATTCATTGTAAATACTGCAATGCACTCTTACATCCTTGAGGATGCGCAGTCAGAAGAAGCAAAAAAGAAAGGACAACTTTTAATTGCTTATGCTGCCCACGCCAACCTTGAAGGAAAAACCGGGGACAAAGAAGGAGACGAAATTAATATTGCTGATGCTGAAAAAGAAGACGAATCCTGTTTAGAGGCAGTTGCCAACAGCAACTGGAGCATGCAGTGGATTCCGGGGATGAAAGGCAGAAACATCGGCCCTGCAGTTGCAGGGGTAATCGGTGGCGTGGAATCAATAACTTACGCTGCATTCTTCTGGGGAGGAGTATTCTCCAGTGTCTGGATGCAGACAACACAAATACCAAAATTCAGGGACTGCGTTGACACTGAGGAAGGTTATTTTGTACATTATTATGCTCCTGCTCTTGAAGAAAAGGAAAATAAGGACATGCCTGAATTGTCAACAGAAAAGGCAACTGATTTCCTTTCAAACTTAAAGGACACTTTTGTCGGTTCTCTTGGCGGAGACTCTAACTCAATGACGAGAGAGTTATCCGAGGATCTTGGTAGTGAGTTAGACAAGTTTGTTGGAAGCGCAAATAAAAAGAATATTGTTCAGGCTACACTCAATTTTAGTGGTTTAAGTTCCGGTAGCATGGAAGGATTAGATTTATTTTATTTCTGGTGTGGTGAAGGCTGCAAGGCAGATCCGTCTGCTTACAGGGAAGAAGGAAAGACTATTGTAAAGGATGACAAGACAGGCATCGCGGTTACTGCTGATTATGAGAAAGGACAACTCTTGAGAGATGGAATACCTATAATAGATAATCCCGATCACATCAGGCTGATGTCAATTGACTCAAGGATACCTGCAGAAGTAATCCCTCAGAACCTGACTTTAACATGTATCCCTGATTCAAACAGTATGATTATTGAAGTAAATGCACGGGGAGAAGCAAAGATAGTTGATGAGCAGCTATTACAGTGCATTAAGGAAGGGGTTCTTGAGCAGACAGGATTGCCAATGGAATCAGACAGAATGATTGATGTCTTCGGAGTAGTTAACTCAGTTGTTACAACTACTCATCCTAATGTAAAGCCAAATTTTGAACAGATACTTGCAGAGGGAACACCAAGAAAGATTGCCGAAGGTCCAGATTCCTCAATTATTATTTCGGGAGATAATTCAGTTAGGCTAAGCAAATCCAATGACAGTGTTCCTGATTTGGGAGACCTTACTTCGATACAGTTCAAGAACGGGGTAATTGTTGCAAAACCAAATGGTTGTCTTCTTGTCTGGCTGAAGCACCACGAGAATGGGATACTAAGCCAGAATGATGTTAAGGACCTTAAGACTGAGCTTACACACGAAGAGAATCCTGAAACAGGGTGCCCTGAACCCGCCCTCAATTTTGAGGTGCAGGCAGATCCTGAGTCAGATTATGCAATGGCAAAAGCAGATCAGTTTAATACTTCTCTCGAAAAAATGGGTCCTTTCAATATTTTTGAGACTCCTACAAAAAGATACATGCTTTACATGGGTCCTGCGCCTGAATGTGAAGAGCACCTTCGCATAATAGACAAAGAAACAGGCGAAATAACAGACCTTGTCGGAACCACTTCAGCCACCCCTGACGGAATAAAATTCACTGACGAGAACGGAAAGGAACACACTCTTGACTTTACTGCAAAGGACGGTGTGCCAATGATTACTTATAATGACGAGAAACCAGAGCTTCTTACCTCTGCACAGGGAAGAAACGGAAGCTTTTGGTATGACCCTAAAGAAGGCCTCTGGTATGCGGAGAACGGACAACTTTTACCGCTGCTTGACGCGTTCAGGCAAGGAATATCCACACAAGTAGGACCAAACGGCAATGTGACCTCAACAGCTGCAGGCAATGTCCTTAACCTAGAACTTGGAGGGGATAAACCAGATTTCCTTAATCTGCCTTCACTTCCCGAAGACCTGCTTGCACTTATTCTTTACCTGCTTGCAATAATCTCATGCATAAGCATGGTAAGAACGCGAAAGATAAGAATAAAAAAGAAGCACTGATTGTTTTTATTGCTTTATTTATTTGTTCCGGTAGTCATTATTCTGGAAATATACTGTCTTCCCGCGTTATTGCCTGTTATTTCCTGGTATGCTTTACCAAGCGCATCAAACCGGTTTCTTGATTGGTTGTTATTTGTGTCAAGCAAATTAAAATCATATAATGCCTGTGCAAGTTCCCTGTTGACTTGCTCGGCACTCTTTGCCTTTACTTCCATAGGTTTTGTCCCGAGAACAGAAGCTCTCATGCCACTTCTTGCAGAACCAGTCCATAACGATTCTTTATTTCCTGTATGCCAGCGTCTGCTTCTTCCTGCTTCAGCCATTTCCAGTTCTCCTCTGAGTCTTCGGACTTCCTGCAATAAATCACACATTCTAATGAACTCAGTTAACTCTCTTTCGACTATTTTCTTTCCGCCTCTGGCTTCAGTCAGTTGCTTTAAAGCAGCCACATACTGTTTTGCAGTTGGGTCTGTTGTCTTTTCAGCTGTTTCGATTGTTCTGAGAATCTGCTGGGCTTTAACTGCTTTTCCTTTAGCCTGATTGACTTCTTCCATTTGTGCATCTATCTGGGCTCTTTGTCTTTCAATCTGAGCCAGTTGTTCACGTGACCTTTTTGGTGGTTTTCCATACAGTCTCTTGACTCTGTTTTTCTGTCTTCTGTTATGGACTGCATCCCATGCTCCGTTTAATATTCTAAATATAGGCATTTTTCAATCACTCGTTGTATTT
>CAZEVB010000093.1:0-3912 GCA_964515835.1 uncultured archaeon
CTCCGATGTATTTTGAGTATTCCCTTCCAAAATCAATGTACGCTGATTTTGCTGCAGGGCTTGTCGCACCATAAAGGTCAACCGCTATTTCGTAGCGGCCTCTTGCATCCTTCACGTGCTTGAAGTTTCCTCTAACCATTGTCCTGATATCTTTAATGAACTTAACGAACTCGGACCTTTTTTCTGCACTCTTGATTTTTCCCAAATAACCATCCTGCAGGATTTGCTTTCCCCACCAGTGGTCAAACTCAGTAGTTTTAATCAGCGGACCTCCACTTCCATCAGGAGCCAGATTACCCAACTCGTTCCAGAAGTCCCTAAAACCATATTTTTGCATTCTTGCTTCTGTTCTCTTTGCAATAGTCTGACCTGCAAAGGAACCAGAAGTAGCGAACCTTGAATAAAAAGAATCCTTTACCTTATTGACTAATGAATCCAAACCAAAAGTCAGATTACGGTTCTCTGCCCACTTGAATAGTTTTTTGGAGCGATAAAGCAGGGCAGGACCAAAAGAACTGAAAACCATTTCAGCAGAAATCCATGCATTGAAGTATTTGTCGAACATTGAGTAAGTGCTGATAGTACAGCCATCGTTCATGCAATTGGTTGAGAGATTAGAAGTAAAAGAATTTGTCAAGATACTGTTCGCAATCATTTCGCTCTCAATTCTTTGTAGGGTTTTTACTGTAGCATCCTCAGAATTCAAGTCCTGAAGTTCTGCCAGCCCCAATAAGACCTCCTTATCTTTTTCAGTGAACTGAGAGTTCTTGTCAGAGTCGGAAAATGCGTCTTTTAATGCAGAGAAAATGTTTTTCGTGTTTTCTACTATCCCCTCACCGCTGTTCCTGTAACTGAGATTCTCTCCAACAACCGCACAGTCCTTGTCATACTCCGAACACCGACCTGCCCTGAGAGTATCATCCAAAACAACTCCAAAAGAAAACGGTCCTGTGATGTAAGTGTTCAAGAAATGGCTCATTTCCTCGGGCTTGAATTTTTGGTTCGGTAACTCGACTTTTGCTGCAACAGTATTGTCATCCGGGCTTGTAAGTATAACAGTATTATTTTCTAATATGTCCCGATCAGTATTGTTCTCGTCATTGGATAACAGTTCCCTGCCGACAAAACCATCCCTCAACAGATTTTGTATCTGCTGTGCTTCTTCAGGAGAAAGAGAAGAAGTTGAACACTCAAAAGAACCAGGCTTCGGTTCTCCTGTTTCTTCACCAGTATCAAGGGTTGTTGGAACCGCATCAAGAGGAGCGTCATCAGCAATAGCAAAAGCTAACTGCGAATTAAGAAGCAAGAATATTACAAAGAATCTCAATAACAGGTTTTTCAGGTTATTCATTTTGCCACTACCAAATGAATTATGTGTTTAAGATTATTTATTCCTATCACCCAAAGCCAAAGAATATAAAGTAAAGGATTGCACTGAAACCAGCCCTAAAGAAAAGCAAGGTTATTGCAGTTAAAAGGAAAAGGGTTATCCAGAGGCTCATGAACAAGGAAACCAGCTTTCTTGTCGAGGCAGCTTTCTTTTTGTCTGCACCAAGTTTTTCGTTTACCTTGCCGTATATGTAATCGCCGATGAATGCAATCGGGAAGAATGTTATTGCGAGAGTAACTGAGATAGACACTATCTTAAGAAGATAAAATGCTGCAAAGGTAACTATCTCTATGAGACTGGGACCTACAGGCAACACAGAGGCTTCAAAAGAAGCAGTTAAAATGAAATAAGAGTTAAGAGTAAAAACACTCAAGAAACACACGATAAGCAAAGTAAGGAATGTTGCCTTTAACCAGGAGATGCCCTGTTTTATTTTGTCTATCCAGTGTTTTATTCCGAGCGTAATGATAACAGGCAGGAATAAGATTAACGAGAATATGAACGAGCCTTTCGCAAGATCGATTATTGAAATCAAAAGGTTTATGATTAAGTCAAGCATATACAAAGAATAACCAATTAAGTAATATATATAAATATTGGAAAACTAAATAACTACATTTAATAATCCGAATAACCTCAATCTAAGATTAAAGTGGTTAAATGATATACATCATAATTAACGTGCTATTCAGTTTTGCGTTAATCATAGGCTCGCGTTCAATAGGCGCGCTTTTCCTCAGAACGGGCTGGCCTAAAATAAAGACCCTTGATGAAAGCTACAGAACCGGCTGGTCAGTCATCATTGGAGCACTTTTTGCTGTCGCAATCATCGGTGGTGCTGTTCTCTTTACTTTCCTTTTACCAAAATACAGTTATGCAGAATACCTTCTCCTGGCTCTCGTAAGCGGATTTCTAATCGGAGTACTGATAACCACCATAAGAAGAAAACTTTTTGTCAGCACAAAAATGAAAGTACAAGTACCTAAACACAGGATTGCCGCAGCAGCAATATCAAAGAAAGCGATACAAAAACTGCAGAAAGACAGGAAATTCATTAGAGTGGCTAAAATTGAAGAAAACAAACTCGCGAGACTAAAAAAGAAATTAGGTAAAGATTTTGATAAAGAAAATGAACTTGTGCCTGAAACAGAATCTGCAGTGCAGAAAAATAAAGAAGTCGTGATTGAACAGGCAGAACCAAAAGCAAAGGAAAGCAGATTATCACAGCTCAAACAAAAACTTAAGTTAGGTAAAAAGACTTACGAAGAAAAACCAAAAACAGGGTTGCCAATGGTGTTAAAGAAAGAAGAAGCAAAATCAGTTCAGGGAACAACAGGAACGGAAGCAGAAAAAGAAAAACAACCAGATCCAATGAAAGAAGTGGACAAGTTGTTTGGCAAACCAAAAGAAGAAACCCCTGAAGAAAAAGTAACGTGGCCAGTTGCAAAAGAATCAAAGTTATCTCAACCACAAGAACCTGTTAATGACGAGAAACAGGAAGCAATCGAGAAAGTCAAGAACCAGATAAAAGGACTTGCAAAAACAACAACACAAACACCGCAGAAAGAAGAACCAAAACCTGGTTCGCAAGGAACCGAAGTTGACTGGCCAGCAGAGAATGAGACTAAGACTGAGATGCCTGCAGAAGAAGATGAAGACGATGGCCTAAGTCCGCTGCAATCTTTGCTGAAAAAGAAAAGATTACAATTAAGAATGTTAAGGAAAAAAGATGAGTGATTAATATGACCGAAATACCAAGAAGATTAAGACGAAGAGGAAAAACTGCGGTTAAGGCACCGACAAAAGAAAAGACAGTTAAGAAAGCCGAAGAATATAAGGATAAGATTCCTAGCTTGACTAATGAAGGCTTACCAGAAACCTTTTTTGAGAGAATTGTGAAAACTGATGTCAATAAGGACAGCCAAAAAATTGCTTCACAAAAAGTAAACGAATTCGAGGAAAAACACGAAAGATTACCACAGCCAGCAGAAATAGACGAGATAAGCGAACAGGTATTTGGGCAATTGAAAGAAGATTACGAAAGAAAAATGAAGGAAGACCGAGAAGAACTCAAGAAAAAATCTTTATTGGAGAGAGAAAAGAAGAAAGTAAAACAGGCACTTGAAAGAGAAGAAAAAAAACTGGACAGAGAAGAACTAAACCTGAAAGATGAAAAAACAGATACCACGATTGAAGTACCAAAACCGGAACACCTGGCTTTTGAAGAAGTCAAACAGGAAGAAAAATTATCAATAACAGAAGTCGAAAGCATAAAACCGCTTGAAGAAGCAGGAGCAATAGAAGGCACTGCAGCGGACGACTCTGAAACACTTATAACTGAAATAGAAACAGAAAAGAACAAGTGCCCTAAATGCGGAACAAAAACAGACCGCCTGATTTTTTGCCCTAAATGCAATAACGGTTTTTGTCCACACTGTGCAGCAGAAGCAAAACAGGAAGGAAACAACATTGTTTACAAGTGCCCTTCCTGCAATTATTCCTTCAAGTCACCAAAAGAAAAA
>CAZEVB010000094.1:0-3856 GCA_964515835.1 uncultured archaeon
TTATTGAGAAGGTACGCAGTAAAACAGGGTGTTACGTAGAAAAATATGGTTTCATTGGTCTTGCTTTGTTTGTTGCCATCCCTCTTCCCGGTTCTGGTGCATATACTGGTGTCCTTGGCGCGCATCTTCTGGGCATAAAGAAGAGAAAAGCAGTGCCTGCAATTACTTTTGGTGTGTTTGCTGCGTCTGTGATTGTTAGTCTGGCGTCAATCGGTATTTTTGCAGTCTTCTGATTATGTATAAGTCAAACCTTATTTGTTAACAAGTTTAAACTTCTTAATAATTATTTCTGAAACAGATCCTTTTTCTTTTATTTCGTAATCCTCTAACTCGATTCTTTTCGTGAACATCGGGGCATCCAAGACAAGTGTCTCGAATTCTCCGCCTTCGCCGACAATGCTTATTTTGTATTTTTCTTTTACTTTAATCAGTTCTGAGATAACTTTTTCGTCTATACCCTTGCCTGCAAATCCTTCCATGCCTGCTGCAGCTGTCTTTACAATCATTATTCTGAATCCCTGTTTTACCATGGCTTTGAGAATGCTTTCTTCGTCCGAGTGCCACAGAGGAGAGAAACTTTTTATCCCGAGCTCGTCGCATATTTTTTCTATTCTTTCTCTCTGGTAGTTGGAGTGGATTGCTCCGCTTGATATTCCTTCTATATGGTATTCTTCAACTGCTTTCCTAATTGCTTTTTTAAGGTCTGTTAATTCTTTTTCTTTTTCTCCTTTAGTTGTTACTTCAACAAGAGGAATTCCCAGTGCTTCTGCCTGTGCTTTTGCAAGTTCTATTGTGGGAGTATGGAACATGTATGAGTCTTTTTCTTCGCTTTTTATTGTTATCGCGCAATTTATCTCATAGTTCTGCTGGTTCATCAGGTGAATCGCAAAGATGCTGTCTTTTCCCGTGCTCATCAGAGAACCAAGTCTCAGGTTTGGTTGTTTAAGGAAATTTTTTATGTAATCTGCTTTCTTCATTCTTTTTTTTCTTGCAATTTTTTCTATTGCATTGTCAAATCCGCTTCCGTACTGTGCAGCAGTCTTTTTCCTTAACGCTGCTTCTTCCGGAATTCCTTTTTCGAGGGCGATTCTTCTGAGAATGTGCTTGCTTTCAGCATCGTTTATTTTGAATTCATCCGGCAGCTTTAGTGCTGCTTCAACCAGTTTCCTGTCAAGGTAAGGCAGTCTTAGTTCAAGGCTGTTATTCATTGCCAAAACATCGTCTCTGTAACCATTTCTCTCAAAGAACCTGAGTAATTCATAGTAGGATTCTTTCACTAAATCCAGGCCGTGTGAGTGCCTTTCATAACCACAGAATATCTCATCACTCCCGTTGCCGGCGAGAATGACTTTTATTCCGTCTTTTTTTGCGAGTTCGCATGCAACATAGATAGGCAGGGAAACAGCTGCTTTCACTACTGACGCATCTTCTATCATCGGAATAACTTTTTTTAGATAATCTTCAACATCTTCCTGTTTAACAATTTTGTATTTTAATTTCAGTCCCATTTTTTCTGCTACTTTTTTGGCATAAACAAGATCTTTTGCTTTCTCGCTTGTTGCCGCAGTATAACAAACAAAGTCATGATTTGTTTCTTTTGCGATTCCTGCAATCAGTGTTGAATCCAGACCGCCTGAAAAAAGCAGTCCAAAAGGTTCTTCAGGAATCCTGATTTTAACTGATTCCTCGACAAGTTCTCTTATCTTTTTTTTAGCTTCTTCAAACCCGTATTTCTCTTTCTTTTTATAGTTAAAAAAGCCCCTGTAATAATCCTCTTTATTTCCGTTTGTCAGGTCAAATGCAAGGACATGTCTTGGATGTAATTCTCTTGTCTCTTCTTGTTTAAAGCCGCTGGTAATTAGTGCTTTTCTTTCAGATACAAATGCCAGTTCTTTTTCTTTTTCCGCGAGCCACATTGGTTTTATGCCGATAATGTCTCTCGCTAAAATGAGTTTTTCTCCTTTGAGATATGCAAAGGCATATACTCCGCGTACTTCTTGAAGCAATTCGTGCATTTGTTTTGCGTTTCTAACTTTCTTCTTTTCAATCAGTTTGAGCAGTGCTTCTGTGTCATTAGTTGCTTTCAAGCAATATTCATCACAGAGTTCCTTCCAGTTGTATATTTCGCCGTTAACAACTATTGTTCCTTCGCCCTTTAGCGGTTGTTCAACAAAACCTATAATCGAGTGCAGGTTGTGTGCAATGAGTTTGTTTCCTTTAAATTCTGTTGCAGAAAGTTCCTGTATGTTATTTGCGTGAATAACCTTTTTGCCGTCGCTAATGCCAAAAGAATCTTTGCCTCTGTGCCTTATTTTTTCTAGTCCTTTAATTATTTGTTCTAATGATTTCTCACAATTGAATATGCCTATTATGCCACACATAAAAATAAGTTTAGTGGAGATCTATTAAAAAACAATCAATTATCTGCCGAATAGCTTTATCATTACTTTTCTTATGACGTTTCTTGAGTAGCCCCTTTTCTCTAGTATCTGCCTTACTTCTTCTTTTGTGTGTTTTGTGTCATCCAGGCCGATTACTTCAATTATTTTTTTTACTTGTTCTTCTTCCTCTTGGCTTGAGAACTTCAGGTATGCGCCTTTTTTTATTTTTAGGTCTCCAAAGAACTTAGTTATCTTTGAAAAGAATTTCCTGCTCTTCGTGCTTTTCTTTTCTTCCTGTTTTTTTCCAATCCCCTTGACTTTTTCTTTTATTTCGCGCATTATTTTTTCTTTTTCTGCTTCTGCCTTCTTTTTTTGTGCTTCGGTGAGTTTTTCTTTCTTTTCTATTCCCAATAGTTCTTCTATTGTAACCAGTTTTTGTTGTGCTTCCAATACGCTTTTCTTGTATTCTTCTTCTGATATGTGCCTCTTGTAGAACTCGTATTTCAGTCTTTTTTCCATTCCGCTGAGGTTTTTTCTTTCAACCATTAGCTCGTTTCTGATTCTTTGTTTTTCTTTTAGCGCTGATGATATGAAGTATGCTCCTGAGAAGATAATGAAGAGGACAATTATGAGTGCAAAGACTGGCATAAGGTCCTGTGCTATTGATGGTTCTGCTAGGACTGCTTCAATGACGGCAAAGTCTTCGTATTCTTCACCATAAAGGATTCCTGTTGCACTGACCCTGAAACTAAGGTTATCTTTTCCTATAACTGAACTTTCCGGTATTGTTATGTATGCCTCATAAACCTGTTTTTCTGTATTGTGCTTCATTTCTGAGTAGATTTCCATTTCGTTATTACTCAAAGAAAGTGAAATGCTTTTTAGTTCGTCTTTCTTTGTTGAGTTTACTTTTACTGCGATCCTAACTTCTCTTCCGTAATGGAACAGTGTAGGCTTGTCTGGATCGGGGCTGGCTATTTCGATGTTAAAAAGAGGATTTAACTCTGATACTTCTGCAGTAATCCTTTTTTCTAGTATGTTGCCGAATTGGTCTCCTCCATCAAGTGTTATCTCGATTGATTCATCTGTTTTTTGGATAATATAATCTATTTTTGCAAAGTATTCTCCTTCCCCGAGTGCACTGGCCTGAATGTTTTTTGTTGTTCCTGCTTTGACAATTCCTTTTATTGTTGCTCCGAGAACGTCTCTGCCGTCAGGATATCGTGCCTTTAATACAATACTTTTTAGTAGCTCTCCGATTACCAGCTTTTTTGGATCTATTTCATATTCTGCATTCATTTCAACTGGTTCGAAGTAAATGTTTTTTGCAGTTGCGGCACTGTAACTGGAATCATTGATAACTGCTTTTACTTCTGCGTAAAGATAGCTTTCGTTTGGCGTCTGGTATGATGGGTTAAATAACCCTTTATACAAGCCTTCTCCTTCTTTGCTGAGAACTATTCTTTGTCCGTCAA
>CAZEVB010000095.1:0-3848 GCA_964515835.1 uncultured archaeon
CAAGTTTGTTTTCAGGGAGTTTGCTAATCTTAAAGGCAATTTCTTTTCCTGTTCCGCCATAATTCTTTTTGTCAAACGAATCAAGAAGAATAAAAGTACAGTCAAACCTGTTTAATTTCCTAAGATTACTTTTCTTTTCGATTCTCAGTGCCTTAATCACCGGCTTTCTTATTTTCCTGCAGAAAATGTTGTCTTCATCTCCATGAAGCTGCACAAAATCCAAGTCAAGTTCTTTGGCAATTCTGTTAACATTGCTTGCTTTTTCATTGACAAAGACCCCTGCACACAGCATCTGTGGAACTGTTTTCATTATTTTTTTTGCTTCTTTGGGCTTAATGTAACGTGGACTTTCCTTGAAAAAATTAAAGCCAAGCATATCAACTCCGAGAGTAGAAGCTTGTTTTGCATCAATCTTGTTTGTTATCCCGCAGACCTTTACGAGAGACATTGCTTTCAGTTCCCTGAGTTTTGTTTCAGGGTTCTTTGCCTGCATGATAGAAGAACCGACAAGAACAGCATCAATTTTTCCTTTCAATTGCCTCACTTGCAGGAAACTGTTTATTCCGGATTCTGCAACTAAACAAAGTTTCTTTCTTTTTGATTTGAGGCTTTTTCTGATGAGTTTCTCTGTTTTAGTTACATCGACTTTTAGTGTGTGTAAATCTCGGTTGTTTATCCCAATTATTTGCGCTTTGCTCTCAAGAGTTTTCTTTAGCGAATCTTCATTTTCTGCTTCAACAAGGCAATCCATACCGAGTGATTTGGCAATCCCGATGAACTTGTTGAGTTTTTCTTCTGTAAGGAGTTCCGAAATCAAGAGAATCGCATCAGCTCCATAATAACGACTTTCATAAATCTGGTATTCGTCGATTATGAAGTCTTTCCTTAACACCGGCAATTTGCTTTCTTTTGATGCGATCTTGAGGTATTCTTTTTTTCCCTTAAAGATTTTTTCATCAGTCAGAACAGAAACCGCGTCAGCATATTTTGCATAAAGCTTTGCAAGTTTTTTAACATCAAAATCTTTTTTTATTAGTCCATTTGATGGGGACGCTTTCTTTAGTTCTGCAATAAGTTTTATTCCTTTTCCGCTTATTGCTTTCTTAAAACTCTTTTTGCTCTTCGCCAATCCTTTCTTTATCCTTGCGAGCGGTAATTTCTTTTTTGCTAATTTAACCTCTTTTTCCTTCTCGATTCTAACTTTTTCCAGGAAGTTCATGCATTGCTCTCCTTTACAAGCTGTTCTAATTTTTCTTTTGCTTTTCCTGAGTCAATTGCTTTTCTTGCTATCTTAATCCCTTCTTTGATTGACTGTGCTTTTCCATTAGCGTAAATAGCTGCACCGGCATTCAGGAGAATGATTTCTCTTTTTGCGCCCTGTTCTTTTCCATCAAATATTTCTTTTATGTTCCTTGCACTTTCCTTCCGGTCTTCCGCTTTTATTTCTTCTTCAGGATATTCTTTCAGCCCAACTTCTTCCGGGCTAATTGTATATCCTTTAACCTTTTCATTTTCAGCTTCAAAAACATAAGAAGGACCGCTTATGCTCAGCTCATCTTCCCCCCTAAAGCCATGGACGACAAGCGCTTTCTTGATGCCGAGGCCTGCAAGAACATTTGCTAATTTCTCTGCAAGTTCTTTGCTGTAAACACCTAAAAGGAATGTTTGTGCGTGTGCAGGGTTTGTTATTGGTCCGAGAATGTTAAAGATTGTTCTGATACCTATTTCTTTTCTCGGTCCGATTGCGTATTTCATTGCAGGGTGGTGTTTTGGCGCAAACATGAATGCAATGCCAATCTTTTCAATCAATTTTGTGTTTGTTTCATTATCCAATTCAATGTTTACTCCGAGTTCGCTCAGGACATCTGCTGCTCCTGAATTACTTGAGACACTCTTGTTGCCGTGTTTTGCTACAAGACACCCTGCAGCAGAAGCAACTATTGCCGAGCATGTAGAAACATTAAAAGTGCTTTTTTTGTCGCCGCCTGTGCCGACAACATCAAGCAGGTAATCTTCAGTTTTAGGTTCTACTTTAGCAACAACAGCTTTCATTGACTCTGCAGCGCCGATAATCTCTTCAATTGTTTCTCCTTTCATCCGCAAAGCTGTTATCAGTGAAGCAATCTGTGCCTCACTTGCTTTGCTCTGCATGATTTCGTCGAATGCTTCCCTGCATTCGTCTTTAGAAAGATCTTTTTTTTCAACAAGTTTTGCAATGCATTCTTTAATCATTTTCTTTGCCTCCTACCAGTTCTAAAAGATTTTCAATTATTTTTCCTCCTTCTGGAGTTAGAACACTCTCGGGGTGGAACTGTACTCCTTCAACAAACTTTTCTTTGTGTCGTACAGCCATGACAATGCCCTTTACGGTTTTTGCGCTGGCTTCTAGGCAATCAGGAACTTCAACTGCTGATAATGAGTGGTAGCGTCCTGCAGGGAACTCCTGATTAATGTTCTTGAAGATTGTTTTGTTGTCGTGCGTTAATCTGGATGCTTTGCCGTGGATTGTTTCACTGCATTTGCTGACTTTGCCTCCAAATACCTCTGTAATTGCTTGCATGCCAAGGCACACACCGAACAAAGGAATCTTTCCCGCGTACTCTTCAATAATATTCATGCAGTTGCCTGCTTTTTTAGGAGTGCCTGGACCTGGGCTAATGACAATCAGTGATGGTTTGAACTCTCTTATTACTTCGTTTATCTTTTCCCTTGGAGTGTTATTTCGGTACACCAAAATTTGGCATTCTCTTTTTGCGAACTCGTCCACGAGATTGAATGTGAATGAGTCAAAGTTATCAATGAACAGAACTCTAATCATTCTGATTCCCCCTGTGCAAGTTTTATTGCTTTTACACATGCGTCTGCCTTTTTTTCTGTTTCGTCAAATTCTCTTTCAGGGTCGGAGTCGTATACAATGCCTGCGCCTGCGCGAATGTATGCATGTTTTTTCTGGATGTTCATTGACCGGATAATTATTGCAGAGTCAAAATCTCCTGAAGGCGTCAAATATCCGATGCTTCCGCCATAGAAACCTCGCTTATTTTTCTCGTACTGCCTGATGAGTTTCATTGCCTCTACTTTTGGGGCGCCAGTGAGTGTTCCCATGTTCATTGAAGCCAAGTAAGCGTGTAGTGCATCAAGGTCCCTTTTTAGTGTGCCGGAAACATTCGAGACAAGGTGTTGTACATGAGAGTATTTTTCGACAATGAATGGTTCGTTGCAATAGCGGGTTCCTGGTTCAGAGATTCTTGCAACATCGTTTCTTGCGAGGTCAATGAGCATTGTGTGTTCTGCAAGCTCTTTTTCATCTAATTTTAGTTCTGATTCATATCTTGAGTCAAGATCCGGGTCTATTTTGCCGTTAATTATTCCTCTTGGTTTTGTTCCTGCAATCGGCCTTATTTCTACTTTTTTTATTTTTTCGCCTTCTACACGCAGGAATGTTTCCGGTGAAGAGCCGAGAAGGACTCCTGAACTGTTGTTGAAGTAGAACATGTATGGTGAAGGATTCAGCATTCGGAGTTTTCTGTAAATGTCCAGGGGTTCTGCATTTATTTCTGTGCTGATTGTCCTGCTTAGAACTACCTGAAAAACATCTCCTTCTTTTATTTTTTCTTTGAGTCTGTTTACTTTCTGCATGAACTCTTCTTTGCTTGTGTCGCTCTCTAATATTATTTTTCCTGAAGCTCTTTTCTTTTCAGGGGAATCTGTTTTCATGACTTCTCTGTATGAGTCAATTATTTGTGAGCAACGTTGTGCCTCTTCTTCTTGATTATTGTCTATTATCAGGGCGTTTGCAACAAAGATTATTGACTGGTTCTTGTGGTCAATAATGAATAGGTTATCAT
>CAZEVB010000096.1:0-3818 GCA_964515835.1 uncultured archaeon
TTTCTTAACTACTTTTTTCTTAACTACTTTTTTCTTAACTACTTTTTTCTTAACTGGTTTCTTTTTCTTAACTGCTTTTTTCTTTGTTACCATTACACCAACCTCCTCTTGTGTTTATAAAAAAAATAATTCAATCTTATTACACATTAACTTATATTTAAAGGTTTGCGGAAGAAAAAAACAGAAAAGGGGATTATCGGTTGTGCGATAGTTACTTCTTGTAACTTCTTTTTTTCTTAGGGTTATTAGCAGAAACTTTTCTCCTGTAATAAATGATTGGATTTTTTACGTTGCAGTCCGCAGTACACAACGCGTGTTCCTTCATTTTTGCGCAACTAGGGGGACCATACAAGGGTTCCCCGTTAGAAAAAAGTTTGCTAACATGATAAGAAGTTTTTTTCTCGTCGTAGTTTGGGGTGTTCTTAAACAATTCTTTTATTTTTTCTGCAGGCATGCCGAGGGCAGCAAGAAAAGTTGCGAGATCAAATCTTGCGATGTGTGTTACCGGCTGACCGGAAGCGGCTTTAGTGTAAAGGTCGGCAAAGCAAGGGGGAAAAAATTCCAGGTTTATGTCGGAGAACTTCCCTCTTGAAAAAACATTGAAACTCACACTGGAGAGTTTTTCCTCGTGGAATTGTTTTGCTTCATCTTTTAGATACCGCGGAACGTTTTTGATGTCAAGAGGAAAAGAATTATGGAGTTGTTCAAAAACAAATCCTGAAACAAATCGTATGAACTCGTTCCTGTTCAAATAAATTTTTCCGTTGCTTAATCTTTGGTTAACGAGTTTCATGTAGTCCTCAAAGAAATGAACCTTAAGAAAATCAAAAAGCGACATTGATGCAAAGAAATTGTTGTCAAGAGCATTGAATTTTATTGCGAGTTCGTTTGCAAGGTCAAAGATAACAGAATCTTTTTCTTTGATGAGGCGATTAAATGTTGTGTTAGCAATTAGTTTAGAGAACTTTCTTCCTGTTTCTGTTGAAGAAAGTGCAGAGACATAAATTTTTGCTATCGGATAGGCAAGAATCTCATTCATTAGCAGTTCTCGTGAGGAAGAAACCTTTGGCTTGTAAGGTTTTTGTTCCAGAGTTGCGCTTAGTATTGCTTGTGCCCTGCTTCTGACTTCGCGGGTAACATCTTGAAGTTGCAAATCTGATTTTTTGACTATTGATTTTGCTATTTCACTAAAAGGATATTTTTGCGCAAACACCATTTCCTGAGTAGAGAACATTAAAGAAGGAAGGTTGAAAGAGAATAAAAGTATGACTCTTACAAGAGCATGTGGGCTAAATAGAATTCTATATCTGATTTGCCGATCGCGTAAGTTATTTTCATTGGCGCGTCGTTCTTAAGGTAGAGTTCTATGTCTTTCTCGCTATCAGATTCCCGAACTATATTGGACAAGAAGTTTAAGGAGAATTTTGCAACAACTTCTGTTGATCCTTTTACTTTCGCTCCTTTTTCTCTTGCAGAAATATTCAGGCTTCCTGAGGAACTCCTCGCCTCAATGAAAAACTGGTCTTTTTTTGCTTTCAGGACAACAGAACTGCCGAAAAGTGAAGCGTCTTTTAGTGCTTCCTTAAAGATGCGGGAATTTATTGTTACAATTGTCTCGTATTTTTGTTCAGGTAACTTTATTTCGTCTTCAGAAACATCTATCAGGGGCAGGGTAAATTTTCTTGAAAGGTCTCCCTCTAACTCCAGCAAAAGCTCTGAATCATTTATATCTATTTTTAGTTTGTCATTCGACAGGGCTCTTGAAACAATCTTATTTAATTCGGTCAAATCCAAACCAATGAAAGTCGGTTCGACCTTGTACTTGTCAAACAGTTTCTTTTCTATTGAATAGTTAACTAAAACTATCTGACTGGCGTCGATTGCCTTGAAAAACAATCCTTTTTCGTTAAACCTAAAGTTCCCTTCTGATATAAAGGATGAAATAGCCCCTATTGCGCTCTTAAAAAATTCTGGGTTTTTCAGTTCAATCATCTAACCACTAAATAATAATGTCTTACTCATTTAAATCCTTTTTCTTGCTTTTTGTATACATGAAAGAGAAAAAGAAAGTGTTTCTTGGCTCAGACCATGCAGCTTATTCCCACAAACAGGCAATAATTAAACATTTGAATAAAGATGGTTTTGTGATTGAAGATTTAGGCCCACATAACGAAGATAGTTGTGATTATCCTGATTACGCAAAGAAAGTTGCTGAAGCAGTTGTAAAAGAGAATTGTTTAGGAATCTTGATTTGTGGCACGGGTATTGGCATGTCTATGGCTGCTAACAAGGTAAGGGGAACTAGGGCGGCTCTTTGCTGTAATGAGTACATGGCAGAAATGGCCCGAGAACATAATAATGCTAATGTCCTTTGCCTTGGTGCACGCGTAATTAGTGAAGAAGAAGCAATAAAGATTAGTGATAAGTTTCTCAAAACCGATTTTTCTGGTGATGAAAGGCACTCAAGAAGAGTGTGCAAAATAATGAAAATAGAAGAATAAAAAAAGAGGCCGCGTTAAACGACCTTAATTGATTTTTATATACCTTCTGGAACTTCACCTATATTCACAGGATTCCCGTCTTCATCATAGATAACGAAAGTACTTTCACCATTAAGCATCTTCATTTCCAGTCTGAGGCTGCCTGTTTCGTCATATACTTCCATAATATAGTCTTCTTCGTTCTCTGAGTAATATACTCTCATACTCCCGCTATTAGCAGGATCCTCAGGATCAACGAAATCCATTTTTATGGAGCACATTGATTTTCCTTCTATGGTTTTTACTCCTTCAACAACAACATTCTGCAAGCCAGTGCCCATTGCAGCATAGTTTGCCATCATTGTTCCTTGAGTAGAGTTACACCAGTCTGTTTGTGCACCAGGACCATCTCCTCCACCCGGAGGCGGTAAGAGAAAGCAACCTGACAAGAAAACAGCCATTGCAACAACCAAAAACAATTTTTTCATGAAATACCTCCCAAAAAATTTGTATATAGTAGAGTAAATGAGTATAAAAGAGTTTCACAATTAGTCGGATTCTATTCTTGGTGCCAAAAAATAAGTTATTTCTGCTTCACCAATTGCATACTTCAACAAAATCGGGGCATCTTTTTTCATGAACAAAGAAACCTCTGTTGCTGACTGAGCAGCCTTAATCATGCTGGTTAAATAATCAAGAGGAAACATTGCCCTTGAATCAGATTGTGATTTTATTGAAACCATTGCAGCATCATCCTTTGCCAACTCGTTCTTGAACTTGCCTTTACTTGAGTCTGCAAGAACAAAGAAAGAGTCTCCTTTAATTTCTAAAGTAATGTGACTGCTTAAAAGAGAAGCATCCTTGAAAGAATCCTGCAGGACTTCTGCTTTGAGTTTTATTTCCGAATCAAAATCTATTTTTGGTGTCGGCAGGTCGGCAGAACTAATATCAATAAGGGGAATAGAAAAATTCCTTTTTGATGTGCCCCTGAAAGACAAAGAAAGGTTATTTGAATCATCTTCAAGTCTAAGCAAAAGCTCGTCTTTTGTTTTTGCTCTTGAGACTACTTGCGAAAGTTGGTTTAAGTCCACACCAATCTTGATTGTTTCTTCGACCTTGTATTCCTTGAAGGCCTCTTTCTTGAAATAAAAATCAACCATCGATATCTGGCTCGGGTCGGTTGCCTTTAGAGACATTCCTTTATCATCAATAATAAATTCTGCTTCGTTAATGAGTACAGAAATTGCGTCAATCGACCTTTTGAATGTACCGGCTTCTTCGAGAACAAGTTCCATCATTTTTCCCACTTATAGCAAAAAGATACAAAAAGAATATAAG
>CAZEVB010000097.1:0-3809 GCA_964515835.1 uncultured archaeon
TTACAGAGGCACTCGGTTTAAGTACAAAAGGCTGTGCTGCAGTTCATGCAGTTGACTCAAAGAAAGAAGAGTATGCGTCAGAAACAGGTAAACTTATTATCGCGTTGATTAACAAGAAGATTAAAGCAAGAGACATTATGACTAAAGAAGCATTCGAGAATGCATTCCGAGTGGACATGGCTATCGGTGCTTCAACAAACACCATGCTTCACCTGCCAGATATAGCAAAAGAAGCAGGCTTTGATTTCAAGTTAAAGTGGATAAATGAAATGAGCAAATCAACTCCAAATATTGTTAAGTTAGATCCAAGTTCCAGTCACTTCATGGATGACCTGTATAACGCAGGAGGCATTCCTGCAGTCATGGCTGAACTACAAAAAGGAAAGCTGCTTAAGAACACTAAGTGCGTTGACGGCATGCTCTTTGACAGACTTAAAAATGCAAAGAACCTGAACAGCGAGGTCATTAAACCACTTGATAACCCTTATTCAAAGAACGGCGGCATATCAATTCTTTTCGGTAACTTTGCAGAACAAGGAGCTGTCCTTAAGACTGCTGGACTGCCAACAGATTTTCCTGATATCTTTGAAGGAAAAGCAAAGGTCTTTGACTGCGAGGATGATGCAACTGATTACATTAACTCAAAAAAAGTCAACAAGGGAGATGTTCTAGTCATAAGGTATGAGGGCAAGATAGGCGGCCCTGGAATGAGAGAAATGCTTTATCCGACTGCATCTGTCTCTGCACTTGGTCTAGACAAGGATGTTGCTCTGATAACAGACGGAAGATTCTCAGGAGCAACAAAGGGCCTTAGCATTGGTCATGTCCTGCCTGAAGCAGCTGCAGGAGGAATAATTGGAATTGTAAAGGACAATGACAAAATACAGATAGACCTTGCTAATAATACTATTGAGCTGGTGGTTGACGAGAAAGAAATTAAAGAAAGACTAAAAAAATTTACTCCGAAAATGCAGGAAACAGATTCAAAGGTCCTGCTCAGTTATCGCAGAAAAGCTCTTGACGACCTTAAAGGTGTTTAATTGAGGATTGACCCTAAACGAAGAGCAATTACAAGAGTGCCTCCCGTAAGCAAGAGCAGTAAAGGAACCTCAAAAAGAGGGGAGCACGGAAGAGAAGAAAATCCGACCTACAGACAAATGGGAATCAGGGAACAATTAGAAACTTCCCGTAAACAAGCGGCACTAAAAGGAAAAATAGTTGTCGAACCAAAGCGCGATGCAAAAGGAAATATTGTTGTTGTCGTTAAGGACCCTAATGGACGATTAAGACAACTGATCTTTTCAGAATCAGCAGTCTCAGAAATCCCTTTCAGAGGAAGCCTGCCAAAACCTCCTGAAAAACCAAAAACGATTTTCCAGAGCATCCTTGATTTTTTCGTTGGAACTGGGAAGAAATAATTATTCTAATTTTTCAAGGAATCTTGTCAGGAGCCTTACACCAAATCCTGAAGCAAATTTCGGTACATAATATTTTGCTTCGCTAAGGTAAGCCACTCCTGCAATGTCAATGTGAATCCAAGGAGTTTTCTTTACAAAGTTCTTCAGGAAAACAGCTGCGGTTATTGTTCCTGCTCCTGTGTGCGGTTTTGAAATATTTGAAAGATCAGCGACTTCGCTTTTCATTGCTTTCTGGTATTCTTTGTAAAAGGGAAGTTCCCACACTCTTTCGTATGTTTCATCACCAATTTTCTTGAGTTGTTCAATCTCTTTTTTTGTTGTTCCAATGATTGCTGCAGCTTCACTGCCCAAAGCAACTACACAGGCACCTGTGAGTGTGGCTGCATCAATAATCAAGTCAGGTTTATAGTGGTCTTCTACATAAGAAAGTGAGTCTGCGAGAATAAGTCTGCCTTCAGCGTCTGTGTGCTGTACTTCAATAGTCTTTCCGTTGTATGCTTTGATTATGTCGCCTGGTTTGTAAGCGCTGTTTCCCAGCATGTTTTCTGCTGCACCAAATGCACAGACTAGATTAACTTTTAATTTTAATTCTGCAACCGCTTTCATTAAACCAAGAGATAATGCTGCTCCTGCCATATCTGTTTTCATTTCAACCATAGAAGCTGAAGGTTTTATCTGCAGACCGCCAGAATCAAAGCAGATGCCTTTTCCCACAAAAGCAATTTTCTTTTTTGCTTTCGGATGCTTATATTCAATTGCCGCAAATCTTGGTTCATTTTTGCTTCCTGAACCAACAGCAAGAATGGCATTCATCTTGTTTTTCTTTAATTCCTTTGTTCCGAAGAGAGTCAGTTTGAGCTTGTTTTTTTTGACAATCTTCTTTGCTTCATTGGCGAGGTATTCAGGAGTAATCATATTTGCAGGATTATTAACCAGGTCTCTCACATAGTTAACTGCGCGAGTTATCACTTCCGCCTTTTTTGTATCTTCTGGGGTTATTTTTGCCCCGATAAAAATGTCAGTAAGGAACTCTTTTTTCTTTTCGCTTTTTGTACTGAATTCATAGTCTGTCAGAAGCAGACTTTCCAGAATAATGTAACCATTTTTTTTGACTTCATTTTCATCCGAGTTAATAGTTAAGCTCTTTACTTTCGATGCCTTTGCTATTTTAAGTATTGTTGAAGAGGCTCTTCTCAAAACTTCGGTATTATAATCTGCTTTTTTTCCAAGACTTACTAACAGCAACTTGTAATCAATGTCGTTAAACAGAATTGTTTCGAGTCCTTCATTACCGAACTCTTTTCTTTTCATTTCTTCTCTGAGTTTCTTTGCAAGTGCCTTGTTTACGGCTTTCGGGAGCTCATCTTTCAAAACAAGATATGCCTGCATTTCAGCATTTGCTTTTTTTTGGTTAGTGATTTTCATGATATATTAGAATGAAAGTAATCTATAAAAAACAGTTGTGTTATTTTCCGACAAGGTCATAGCAGATCATTGTTCGTGTCTCTGATATGTCTTTGTGCATCCGGAGGTATTTCAAAACAAAGTCATTCATTTCTTCCATATTTTTTACACTTATCCGGAATATGAGATCAAATTCACCTGTTAATACTGCACCCTGTTCGACTTCATTGCGTTTCATTATTTCCTGAAAGATTTTCTCATGGTCAACTCCAGGCATAACTCTGACGAGAATATATGCCATGAGCTCTCTTCCGAGGAACTTTCGGTCTGCTCTTGCAGTAAACCGGATTGCCTTTTTATTTTCCATGCTTTTTAACCTGTAATGCACGGTGGTTATCGGAATACCTGTTTTTTTGGCAATCTGTTTCATGGAAGCCCTGCCATTTTTTTTGAGGGTTTCTATTATCAACAAATCCGTATTATCCATAGTTGAATATACATACGAAAAGTCTTTAAAATGTGGTGTGTTTATGTCATTTTTTACGAAGAATTGATAAATAGTTTATAATAGTCTGGAAGCAGGAATAAGTATATGAACACAGTAGCTCTTCTTGACCTTGAAGGAACTCTAGTGCATAACGAGTTTCTTGAGGACATGGCAAAAGTAAACGGCACTTATGCCAAGGTAAGCGAGATAACAAAAAATGCAATGGCCGGAAATATTGATTACAATAAAGCATTTGATGAAAGAATAGAATTAGTTAAGGGCCTAAAAAAAGAAGTTGCTTTAGAGTTGCTCAAAAAAGCACGGCTAAGAGAAAATGCCAATCAGTTAGTTAACTGGTTACACGAGAAAGGCTGCAAAACAGTTATTCTCACAAACGGCTTTGGTTTCTTTGCAAAAGATATTGCAGGCCAACTTCACATTGATAAGGTTTATGCAAATGAATTGGTCTTTGACGGCAACACACTTAACACTGCAGTTAA
>CAZEVB010000098.1:0-3774 GCA_964515835.1 uncultured archaeon
TAGTGAGCCTAACCCAATTCTACATTACAAATAGCAGCGTTGGAGTAACGTCTTTTGGCGTTCTCCCCAATTCTTCTTAAACCAATTTCGTAGGGTTAGTCCGAAGACATGAGGAGTCTCGTTATCACTCGACTCCTCGGTAGGTGTTGCGGAGGAAAGGTCTGCTGACATGAGCTATCTCGCTTAGTTCGATAGTTCATTAGACCTGTTCGTTTTATGTTTACCTGATTTTATCGTCATCTTTAAATAAGAGTTGTCGCTTTTCTCTAACATGCAATGCGAAATCTGTGGTGAGGAATATGCAAAGAAACGTGCAATAATAGACGGTTCTGAGCTTGTTGTCTGTGAGGTCTGTGTCAAGTATGGTAAGGAAGTTGACAATGAACCAAAGATAGTTATGTATAAGGTAGAGAACTATTCCAAAGAGCCTGAGTTGGCTGAATTAAAAGATAATTATGGTCAGCTGATAATCAAAGCACGGCAGGCAAAAAATATGACTATAGATGAACTTGCACAATTAATTTTCGAGAACCATTCATGGCTAAAAAAGGTTGAGCATGGAACAGCCACTCCTGATTCAAAGCTCATTGCAAAACTGGAAAAGATTCTTTCAATAAAACTGACTGGTGAATGAAATGGATATCCTCATTATTTTTGCATTATTCATCGTCATATCTGCACTAATTACTTTTGTCTTCAAGAAGAAAACCAAATTTGACACTTATTACTTAATTACAATGATAAAAACAAGGAAACCAATTCCTATTCTCAAGGCGATTGGTCAAAAAACCTCTCTTTTTGAGTTTCTTGCAGAACTCTCAATAATCTTTGGTTTTGGTGCAATTGCAGCAGATTTCCTTTATGGTCGGAAACAAAGTCTTCCGCGTAGAATAATCACTTTCATAACATCCTTTGCCATTATGGCTGCATTCTTTATTGTCCTTGACCTTGCTATCGGAAATATCTTCTCAAACGGACCCTTAACTAAAGACGTTTTCCTGATTATTGTCTTTGTCTTTGGTGTCTCTGGTTTTGCAGGATTCACTCTCTTCTCTCTTGTCTTACAGGCTTTTGACATTATCCTTAAGTTGTCTATCGGCAAGACTGCATGTCCCGGAGTCGCTCCTCTTATTCCTGGAGTAAAGGTCCCTAATGTTCCTATTGTTATTCCTCTGCATGCATGGCTCTCATTATTCATTATCCTTATAATCCACGAGGGAATGCACGGAATTATTGCCCTTCGGCATAAACTAAAACTAAAATCAACAGGGATTGTTCTATTGGGTTTCCTGCCGATAGCTGCCTTTGTTGAACCTAAAGAGGATGATCTTGAAAAACTGGAAGAAAAAGACCCTAAGAATGCATTAAAGTTCCTTGCTGCAGGTGCAGGAGGAAACCTGTTAGCGATTCCTGCTGTTTTCATTATTATCCTTGTTCTGTCTTTTGCTGTTTCTGCCTTGTTTGTTCCCTGGCAGAATGAAATTGTTTCAAATAGCATAGATGGGGTTTATGTGGCACAGGTTGACCAGAACATGAATTTCTGCGGTGATTTTTATGAGAGTCCTTCTTACGGCGTTATTGACGTTAACAGCACAATACTTCGAGTAAATGATGTAAACATAAATAATTCGCTTGATTTACAGAGAACTCTTCTGTTAAACCGTTACAAGGAATCGCATTTTGTTTTGCAGGACACAAACGGAACTATTTATGAGGCAAACCTGAAGCCCAACGACCTCGGCTCACTGGGTTTTGCTGTTTCAAACAACTATAATGATTATCCGATTCCTGAAGATTACAGGCTCGTTAGTTACCTGATTGCCCTTATCTTTGATTTCCTGACATGGCTGCTCTTACTTAACTTTTTAGTTGCTTTAGTTAATTTCCTGCCAATGTCACCATTCGACGGCGGAAAAATGGGAAAAATCATTTTCTCTGCGTATTTCCCCTTTGGCAAGAACCTGAAAGAAAAGAAAAAGAAAGTCGGAAGGCTATTGTTCGCAGTAATAATCGCAATAATCCTACTGAATATGCTGCCTTTGTTCCTCTGATTAACAAAGAGTGAAAACAAAAAGAAAGAGAAGATAGGGAACAATTGTTCCCTATTATGTATAATTGCTTATTTTATAGGTATTCTATACCTAAATCGCCTTTTCTGCTTGATGAGCGTCTTCTATCATCAGCAGCTCTTGATGCGTCAGGACCTCTTATGTACGGGCTGTTTACTCCGGTGAAGATAGAGATTACTTCTATCTTGTTCTCAAATGTCGGGTCAACCCTTGATCCCCAGATAACAGATGCCTTTGGATCAATCTTTTCTGTCAGCATTTCTCCGACAGCATTAGCTTCACCAAGAGTCAGTTCAGGTCCGCCTGTTATGTGGATTAAAGCACCTGAAGCTCCTGCAATGTCGACATCCAGGAGAGCATTCTTGAGTGTATCCTCAACAACTTCGTTTACCTTATCAACGCTCTTTGATTCTCCGACAGCAATAACACTAAGACCTTTATTGCTCATTACAGATCTGACATCAGCATAATCCAGATTAATCAAAGATGGCTGAGTAATGGTTTCTGTAATTCCCCTTACTGTCCTTGCAATGACCTCATCAGCAACCTTGAAAGCGTCCTGTATTGGCAAATTTGGAACTAATTCAACTAACCTGTTATTGTCAATAACAACCACAGTATCAGTAACCTCTTTCAGGTTCTGGATTCCTTCCTCTGCTTTAATCAGCCTTGCTTTCTCAAGTGCGAATGGGTATGTCACAATACCGATAACTATTGCACCCTGCTCTTTAGCAATCTGTGCAATTATTGGTGCTGAACCAGTACCTGTTCCACCACCCATTCCTGCTGAAAGGAAAAGCATATCTACTCCGTCCAGGATTTCTTCCAGTGCGTTCCTGCTTACTTCTGCAGCCTTTGCACCTATCTCAGGATATCCTCCTGCACCCAGACCTCTTGTTACTGACTTTCCAATGAGTATCTTTGTTAATTCGTCATTTATCATGGAAAGATGCTGTTTATCTGTATTGACAGCAACTAACTGCGCCCCTGTAATGCCCATGTTAGCCAGTCTGTTTACAGCGTTACATCCGGCTCCGCCTGCTCCTATTACCATAATCTTTGGAGCACCGAATTCTTCGAGTTTATCTTCGACCTTTGCAGTTTTGTGCATAGCCTCTTCTACTATTGATTTCATTGAACTATCACCCCAGTTTTGATAAGAATAATTTAACTTATAATATAGTTGCTTAACTGCTTAATATACGTTTACTTTTATGTATAAAGGTTTTTTAACGGTTTTCTCATAAAAGAAGCCTTTAAAACCCCTCAATCCATTATGTATAAGCATTAACCTGCCTTCTTTTCGCAAAATATTGTTAATAATCATTAACAAAGAACCATTTTACCTAAAAAGCGTATTATTTTCTCCTTTCCCTAATCAAAGCCCTTTTTTACCTTAATATCTATGAATCAGGTCCTTATTTTATGTATATGTATCTATTTTGCCCTTATTTTTTTTCATTTGTTGTTCTTCACTCTCCTTTAAATAGTTGTTAGCCACCATTATTATTGTGGGCTAGGTCGGGGCGTTAGCGGTGTCCTATTCCTGAAATCCGCTTTATGCAGGGACTGAAGCAGCAGGGCGGCTTTTGTAGTATAAGATGCCCTGTGGCCTAGCAGTGATCTTCTGTCCTCTGAGGCAATTTTCATGGACAAACCCGCCAGATCCGGAAGGAAGCAACGGTAGCTCATGAGAGTTGTGCTT
>CAZEVB010000099.1:0-3739 GCA_964515835.1 uncultured archaeon
TCAAAAACATCTATCTTGAATTCCAGCATTGCAGTGAGCATGTTAGTGTCAATTGCCACTTTCTTTAACAATGCCATATGCTGCCAGTCTCCATCCTGTTTCTTCTTTTCTGCTTATCACTATTTTTTGTCCTTTTTCTGCAATTACTTCATTCTTAAGCAGTACTTCATATTCATTGCTTTTCTTATTAATGTTACTAATGGTTCCGATTGCAGTGGCTGTGCCTACTGCTAACACCAATGGCTCATTAATTTTAATTCCGGAAATGTTTTTATTTATTAATTTTTCAAGGTTTTTTATTTCTAAGGTAAGTTTTTTGACAGGGTCGGGTAGTACTCCTTTTATGGCTGCTATCTGTCCCCTCATTGAGTCGTTTCTTGTTATGCTTGGGTCTAATCCTGTTGAGATAGCCACAAGTCCTCCAGGACCTGCCTTGTCAAGCAGTCCTTCTGAAACAGCAACACTGTGCACTTTTGTGACGAGCTTTTTTCCTTTAATTCCCGGAAGAATCTCAATTTCATCTCCTTTCTTGACTTCTCCCTGTATTATGCTTCCTCCAAGAACTCCGCCTTTAATGTCTTTTGGTTTGGTTCCTGGTTTGTTAATGTCAAATGACCTTACTATATGCATCTTGAGTTTAGCGCTCGTATCATGCTTTGGAGTGGGAATAGTTTTCTCTATTGCCTCTATCAGAAGATCAATATTCAGGCCAAGAGGGGCTGCTGTTGGAATGATTGGCACGTCCTTGTAACCGTGGTCTGACAGGAACTTTTCTATTGCCTTCCTGTTAACGAGAGCATCTTCTTTTGAAACAAGGTCTATCTTGTTTTGTGCCACTACAATGTTTTTTGTTCCGCTTATGTTAAGTGCTTCCAGATGCTCTGCGGTTCTTGGCTGTGGGCATGGCTCGTTAGCAGAAATAACCATGACTGCTCCCTGCATGAGTGCTGCTCCGCTAAGCATTGTTGCCATCAGGGTTTCGTGTCCGGGAGCATCAACAAAACTCACTTTTCTTTCGAATTTTCCTTCTGCATTACAGTTCGGGCACTTTTTCTTTGCAGAGTAAGCCTGTGCCCCGCTGCACTTTGGGCATTTGTAGAAGACAGCGTCAGCATAGCCGAGCCTGATGGAGATGCCTCTTTTGAGTTCCTCGCTGTGGGTATCGGACCATTTGCCTGTGAGTGCTTCTGTGAGGCTGGTTTTACCGTGGTCAACATGACCTATTAAGCCGATGTTGATTTCAGCCTGCACTGCTTTTTTTGCTGTCATTACAAATCATCTTAGTGTTTCTTTCCTTTTTTCATTGTTTCCTGCATTGCTTTTGCTTCTTCAGCAGAAATCTTGTTTACTGCGTCCAGTGACTGTGAAACCATTTCCTCTTTTGCGGATTTCTTTTCTTCTTTCACCGGCGTATCTATTGTTGTGTCAAGAGGGTTTTTCCCGTATTTTGTTATAACGAGATTAAGCTGTGCAATGTCTTCTGCAACAATATTTCCTCTTCTTGTAACCTTTAACTTCTTTCCCTTTTTCTTGTCTTTTGTTATGATTATTCTCTTTCTGCTTGTTCCTCTCAAATCTGCTTTCATTGGAAAACCTTGTTTGTCTGAACCGCCTGTTATTTTTGCAGTGTAACCTTCAAGGCCGATTGCAGTGAGATCAACTTCTTCACCTATTCTCTTTCCCATGAAGACTTCTGTTGATTCTGTCTTGCTAGGGTATGCTTTCCCGTTTTTTGGGTCACCTATTGCGAGTATCATTCTGTTACCTCCTTAACCGCTAATTGCTTGTTTTTAATTTCCTCTAATAAATTTAATTCGCTTTCACTGAACTCGGATTTCATGCTCTCTATTTTCTCGAAATCTCTTGAGGGAATATAAGTGTAAAGTACGTCGTTTTCAAAAAGGTTTCTGCCTACTACTGCACCATCAATTGAAATAGCAACCTCATCACTTTCTTTTGCCACATCAACACTCTTGCCGTCTTTCTGTACAGCAACAACTTTTCCAATTACTTTCTCGTCTTTTGTGAGTTTGGAGTTCTGTCTTAATCTTCCGCCCAAAACCTTTACTCCGACGATTGCTGGTTTGCTGTGCCTGAAAATGAAGTCTGGCATTATCTTGATTTTTGCTGGAAATACAACAGTCCCTATTTTTTCCTGTGTTTCTTTTCTTTTCTCTTCTTCCAGCCATTCCTCATAATCTTCAATGAGCGAGTAAACAACATTGCTCTCGAAAATCTTTATCTCTTCTTTATCTGCTTCTGCAACAGCAGCTTCATTTGGTTTTACATTAAACGCGAAAACAACTGCTTTGTGCGGGTCTTTTTCTTTTACTCCGCATAATTCTATGATGTCTTTCCTTGTCACTTCTCCGATGTCAGCGCTCTTTACCTTTATCTCTTTGTCTTCAAGCAGTTTTACAAGTGCTTCCAGCGAACCAAGGGTATCTGCTCTGACTAAAACACCGTTTTCAGCGGAGTCAAACTTGACTCTTTCTAATTCGCTTGCGATGTTTTCTTCGTCTTCCTGGCCAGTGAATAGCATTACTGGCGAACCTGATAATGCGTCTTCTAAGTTTGGTGCAGCTATTTTTACTCCTGCCGCCGCATGTATCTCTTTAACTTGCTTAAATTTTTCGCTCGGCATCCTCATTTCATCTAATGGTTTTGGTTCCAAAAGGGCTCTTATCTTTGTTTTTATTGTCCCGTTTCTTGCCCCCATAATTATTTCATCACCGATTTTCATTGAACCGTCATAAACAATAACATCAATTGTTGTTCCTAATCCTCTTTCTTCTTTTACTTCCATGATTGTTCCTTTTCCTGGGCCTTCAACTGTTATCTTCAGTCTCTCTTCTAAGTATTTTTGGCTTAAACCTGCAAGGAACATTAATATCTCTGGAATTCCTTCTCCGCTTTTTGCACAGCACGGCACTATGCTTATTTCTTGTGTTGTATCTTCAACTCTATCAAATCTTTCGCTGGTGAATCCTTCTTCGTGTAATTGTCCAACTAACTTGTAAATCTTTTCGTCAAGAACAGTGGCTGTTTCTTTGTCTTGTGTGGCAAGGTTTTCTGTGAAAGATGTTTCTTTTGTTTCCCAGCCTCTTATCAGGTCTATTTTGTTGGCTGCAACAATGAATGGTGTTTTGTAGCTCGTGAGTATGTTGATTGCTTCTTTTGTCTGTTTTTGCAGACCCTTGTTAATGTCAACTACAATAATTGCAAGATCGGCAATGCTTCCGCCTCTCTTACGCAGGTTAGTGAATGCTTCGTGTCCAGGAGTGTCAATAAAAAGCAGGCCATTGATTTTTATGTCAAAACCAAACTTCTTTATGAGCGACCCGCTGATTTTGTTTATCACGTCAATCGGTACTTCTGTTGCTCCGATATGCTGAGTAATTCCGCCGGCCTCTTTCTCGGCTATTGCGGTGCCTCTTATCTTATCCAGTACTTTTGTCTTTCCGGCATCAACATGACCGAGTACTGCTATGATGGGCTTCCTGATTATTTTGGCATTACTCACTAGAGCACCTCACTAAAGGCCGGTTGACCCAAAGCCCCCTTCATTTCTTGTTGTTTCGTTCAGCTCTTTTGTTTCTTCTGTGTCTGCTATTTCTACTTTAGCGAAAACTATTTGAGCTATTTTCTTTCCTTTCTCGATTGTGTATTGCTCTTTGCCCAGATTTGCCACGATTACTTTGATTTCACCTCTGTAACAGGAGTCTACTGTTCCGGGGGT
>CAZEVB010000100.1:0-2359 GCA_964515835.1 uncultured archaeon
AACGGTATTTTTGATGAGGAATGGGCAGCTAAGTCAAGTTCGTATGAAACTGATGTAAGCATGTTGTGCTTCATGATGTCCTACCATGCTGCACGCATTTATGAACTCTTGGAGATAGACACTCCCTCAAGGGAGGACGCACTCGAACTTGTGGAACACGCACGCATCTATGTTATCCTCAAAAAAGTAGAGAAATACATGGATTATAAGGACAGTGTAATTACCTGGCAGGAAAAACCGAGTGCAATGGTTCGGGCAGCAAGGTTCCTCGGTTTTATGAACACAGAAGAAATAGTTGATGAGAAAAAATCAGATTATGATGAACAGGCAGAAGCGCTTGACGAAATACTGGAGTATATTTCAGAAGTTGAACAGGAATGGGGGCTTGCCAATGAAAACTAAAGCTGAGAAAAAACAATCTCCGGAACCAGTTGTTTTGCCCAAAAAAGTGCTTGTTATCGCGGCAGGTGCAATTATAATATTCTCCCTGCTTTTTGTTTTATTTATATTAAGTGTTCTTAATCCAACTGTTTCATTAAGCACTGTGGCAGAAAAGTTTGCTTCTGTTGATGATGCTGTTGAAAGGTCTTCTTTTGTGGTTAACAAGTTTGAAACAATAAAACAAGTTAATCTTAGTGACTACTCTCCAGGAGAAATAATAATTCTTATGTATCCTGATGCAGAACCGGATTTTTCAGAGGATGACGGAGTAAAAAGCAGTATTCACGAAACAGGACATGAAAAAGCAATAGTGCTGCGGTTTGAGGATGAGGCCTCCGCAGTCAACTATTATTTTGTTTTTCAGTCATTCCTTCAGGAAAAAGGTTTTTCCCTTTATGAAAGGCTTGGCTATGATGATCTTTCTATCTACCTTGTGGATGAGGATGCCCTGATTGGTGGGCATGTTTACATTCTGCAAAGAGATTCATTTATCATAATGCTTACAAATGACCTTGGTCCAGGTGTCAGTGCAGGAGAGTTGTCTGACGGAAAGAATTTTTTAGGTAATCTTGATGCGAAGGTTAAGGTTGTTGAATTCGCTGACTTCCAGTGCCAGTTTTCCGCTCGTTTCCATGCCGAAAGTTTCTCCCGCCTGAACGCAGGATACATTGACACAGGAAAAATCCTGTTTGTTTTCCGTCATTTTCCTTCTCCCTATCATAATCAGGCAGATAACGCTGCTGAGGCAGCAGAGTGTGCTGCTGACCAAGGGAAGTTCTGGGAGATGCACAACAGGCTATTTGAACAGTCTTCCTCCCTCAATAACTCTGCATACATCCTATTTGCGATGGATCTTGGATTAGATCTTGACAGGTTCAATGACTGTATGTCGAACAGAGAGAAAAAAGCAACTGTTATGGATGACTTTTCAACTGCTGCGTATCATGGTGTTTCAGGAACACCAGTTTTCTTTGTTAACGGAGAATTCTTTGCAGGTTATGACAAATTAGACGAAATAATAAGCAAGATTGAGGAAGATCTTGGAGAGAGTTCTACATTAGGGTTTATTTAAATTTCTTCTTGAGCTTGTCAATAAAGCCTTCTCTTTTCTTTGCGAGTTCTTCGTTTTCACCAAGTTCCTCAAACAGTTCTTTCTGCTTTTTAGTAAGTTTCTCTGGTGTCTTGACAATAACTTTTACAAACTGGTCTCCATGACCTCTGCCATTAATCTCAACAATCCCTTTGTCTTTCATCCTGAAAATAGTGCCTGTCTGTGTGCCTGCAGTAATCTTTATTTCGGCATTTCCTTTGAGTGTAGGGACTTCTATCTTGCTTCCCAGGGCGGCTTCACTGAAAGAGATTGGTACTTCCATATAAATGTCTGTTCCATCTCTCTTGAAGACCTCGTGCGGTTCTACATAGACAACAACAATAACATCTCCTTTGCCTGCTCCAACATCTCCTTCATTTCCTTGTTCTCTTAACCTCAAATGATTTCCGGTGTCGATTCCTGCAGGAATCTTGACCTTAATTTTTGCCCTGTTTCTTGTTCTGCCTATTCCTCCGCAAACCTTACAAGGCTTTTCAGGAACTTCTCTCTGTCCCTTACAATTAGAACAAGTGTTTTGAGTGGCTATTGTACCGATAATTGTCTTGCGTAATTTTCTCTCAATACCTGTTCCATGACAGACAGGACATTTGATTATTTTTGTGTCTGGTTCGGCTCCCGATCCTTTGCATCTGTCGCATTCCTCAACTCTCTCAACATCTATGTCTTTATCACACCCAAAAACAGCTTCCTTAAAACTAAGACTGATTTTTACCAGGACATCGCTTCCTCTCATCGGGCCTCTTCTTCCGCCCCCGAACATCTCGGAGAAAGCTCCTCCGAATCCGCCAAAGATATCTCCGAAATCAA
>CAZEVB010000100.1:2459-3687 GCA_964515835.1 uncultured archaeon
CCGAACATCTCGGAGAAAGCTCCTCCGAATCCGCCAAAGATATCTCCGAAATCAAATTCCCTGTTAGAGAATCCCCCGAAATCAAATCCTGAAAAACCAGAGAACTTCTCTGCATTATCTCCAAACTGGTCATAGTTGCTTCTCTTTTGTTCCTCGCCGAGGACAGAATAAGCCTGCTGTACTTCCTTAAAATTTTTCTCAGAATCAGCATCCTTGTTTAAATCAGGATGATACTTTTTAGCCAATCTCTTATATGCTCTTCTTATTTCTTCCTGTGAAGCATTCTTTGCAACACCCAGTGTCTCATAATAATCACTTGTCATTCAACCACACAAAAATAAATAAGGGGAAGGAATAAAACTTATTCCTTCTTGTCTTTATCTTCTTCAGTGAATTCTGCATCCACTACTTTCTCGTCTTTCTTTTCTCCAGAAGCTTGCTCTTGGTCTGTGTTTCCTTGTCCTGCCTGGCCCTGCGCCTGCTGTTGTTTAGCGGCTTCTTCCTGGGCTTTCTTGTAGAGCTCTGTTGATGCTGCCTGCACTTCCTTGTTTACTTCCTCTAACTTTGTTTTGATTGCAGCCACGTCTTTTTGCTCTGGTTCAAGCAGTTTCTTTAGTTCATCTATTTTTCCTTTTATGCCTGTAACTTTTTCCTCAGGAATCTTGTCTTTCATTTCCTCTAACATTTTATCTGTACTGTAAACAACTGCTTCTGCATTGTTTATCGTGTCAATTTCATCTTTCTTTTTCTTGTCTTCCTCTGCATGCATTTCAGCGTCTTTCTTCATTTTCTCTATTTCTTCATCATTGAGCTTCTGTGAGGCAACAATCTTTATGCTCTGTTCCTTGCCTGTCCCGGTGTCCTTTGCCTTAACATGTACAATACCGTTAGCGTCAATGTCAAAAGTTACTTCAACCTGCGGAACGCCTCTTGGTGCCGGAAGAATACCGACTAGTTGGAATCTGCCTAGTGTCTTGTTATCGGAAGCCATTGATCTTTCTCCCTGCAGGACATGAATGTCAACAGCAGGTTGGTTATCCGAAGCAGTTGAAAATACTTGGCTCTTTTTTGTCGGAATAGTAGTGTTCCTTTCAATGAGTTTTGTGGAAACTCCTCCAAGGGTCTCTATTCCTAAGCTAAGCGGAGTGACATCCAATAGGAGAACATCCTTTACTTCTCCTGAAAGAACGCCTGCCTGGATTGCTGCGCCCATTGCAACGCATTCCAT
>CAZEVB010000101.1:0-3638 GCA_964515835.1 uncultured archaeon
TATTTTCCATAACCAGTTTCTCTATTCCTCCGACACAAGGCCAGAAGTGGTTTGTAACATGAAGAATTTTCATTCAATCACCTTTGATATTATTCCATGTGCAAGCCCTGTGATAAATATGATTGTCCTCAGGGTAAGCACAAGCGGAGTTATTACTCCAACAAGGATTCCTTTTTTTAGATTGAACACAGTTGATGGAATCACTGTGATTATGAAGAACACCCCAAACCACAGTCCCAAGTAATATGCTTCAGTTACAAAAAGTGAACCAGTCATAAAACCAATGAACAATAATGAGAACAATATCTGCAGTTTTAGTGTCTGTGGCGTATAAGAATCATTCACCATTTTTTCTTTGTGTTTTGAATAAAGTCTTATCCTGAAGAACGCGTGCGTGTACTTCTTTTTCAGGTAATCAATCAATCTTGTCGGGTGCTTATGGTAAACAATCGCTTTTGGGTTGAAAATAATCTTTTTTCCTTCTTTAGAAACCCTGTAAGAGAGTTCAGGGTCTTCGCCTGAAGCTCTTGGAAATGACTCGTCAAATCCTTTTTCCTCAAAAACTTCTTTTCTGTAAGCGGCAGAATATGACCCTACCCAGTCTATTTTCTTTGCTCTTTTCATTCTTTCATACCGTTCTTCAACCTCAGCCTGCACGAATCTAGCCATCAACTCTTTCTGCTTTGTTTTGTAAGCGCCCTGAGTAGCTCCCACAGCAGGATCTTCAAAAGATTTTGTCATTTCCTCAAGCCAGTTTTCATCGGGTTCACAATCAGAGTCAGTGAAACAAATGATGTTCCCATTAGCGGTCTTTGCTCCGGCATTCCTTGCCTTTGAGGGTCCTGCATTCTTCTGCCTGATGAGTCTTATCATTCCTGTTTTTGTTTTTCTGCCAATTTTCTTAACTCGTTCTGTACTGTTGTCCGTGCTTCCATCATCAACCACAATTATCTCGTAGCTCTTCTTTATTTTTTGTTTAAGCAGTGATTTAAGACATTCCTCAATAGTCTTCTCTGCGTTATACATTGGCACTACTACTGATGCATGCATTATGCTCTCTCCGCTATTATGGCCATGTTTTCTTTAAGGCAGTTAGGAAGTATTTTATGTAGAAGATTTCTTAGTGTGAAGCTCCATTTGTGCCTGCTTCCGTAATTACTTTCTTCAGTGTAAGGAAAATATTTTGTTTTTCTTATTTTGAACCTTTTTTCTTTCAGCAGACAAACAAGTTCTTTCCTGTTGAAAAGGTTAATATGCGCAGGAGCTTCATATGAATGAGTTATCCTGTTAATCATGCTCTGCCTGTTTGGTGTTGTCAGTATGAGTCTTCCTTCTTCTTTAAGTGTTCGGTTACATTCAACCAGAAAAGCTTCCGGTTTTTTAAGGTGTTCAATTACTTCTCCTGCAACAATGCAGTCAAACATATTGTCTTTGAATGGCATTTTTTCCGCACTGCCTGTTTTGTGCATTCTGTCTTTTATCTCTGCTTCAATATCCAGCCCGTAAACATTATTTCTTCCTAATTTGTCAATAATTTTCTTGTGTAGTGTCCCGCAGGCATAACCGACATCAAGCAGATTTCCTTTCGCGTTTCTTAAAATAAAGTCTGCTCTTTTCATGTTGTTACCTACCAAGAAGATTTTTTGCAAGCGTCTTTGCAGATCTTAGAATGCGTGGAGTCTCTTCAGGATGAGTTAAAACCTGTAGTGCTTTTGAGAACATGTAACTAGGCCGCAGATAGAATTCTTTTCTTGCCTGATTGCACATTTCAACCAGTTCTTCTTTGCTAAGTCCTGGTCTTGATATGATGCAGTTGTGCTGTCCTTCTTCATCAAGCCACTCGCGGAAGTTTGTTGTTGTAATAAAACCCGCTTTCTTTGCCCAGTTATAAGCATCTGTTCCTGGGTAAACCATTAAAGGAAAAAACTGTGCAGTATCAGGATTAAGTTCTTTTGCAAAGTCAATTGTTTTCCTGATTGTCTTTTTTGTTTCTCCTTCATTACCTAAAAGGAAACAGCCGTGCACAAGAATACCTGCCTTTTTTGAGTCTTTCATGAACTGCCTTATCCCTTCAACAGTAGTTCCTTTCCTGATATTATTTAGAATTTTCTGGTCTGCAGATTCTATTCCTACACACATCAGTCGGCATCCACTTTTTTTCATTATTTCTAATGTTTCGAGGTCAACATCGGCTCTGGCATTACAGCTCCACTTGATTCTTATTTCGCGTTCTTCTTTTTTTCCTGCAAATTCTTTGACTTTATCTTTATTTGCAGTAAAAGTATCGTCCTCAATAAAAATCTCTTTTGTCTCGGGGAAGTTCTTTTCAATGTACTCAAACTCGTCAAGAACATTGTCTATACTTCTTGCCCTGTATCTTCTGCTTGTTATTGTCTGCGGCCATAAACAGAACTTGCAGTGGTATGGACAGCCTCTTCCGTTGAGAATAGTTACTTCCGGCCAGAGATTAGCCGAATAAAAATAATCCTTGTAATTAAGATGTTTCTTGTAAACTTTTGACACAAAAGGAAGTTCGTCAAGATTCTCAATAAGAGGCATGTCTGGATTTTCTTTTATTTTTCCTTTCTGTCTGTAAGTCAACCCCCTTACTTTTCTCAGCCTCGGTTTTTTGTTTGTCAATTCGTTTGCAAGGTCTCTTATAATGTAATCATACTCGTGCCTTGCAACAGCATCAATATCTTTTGATATTTTAAGTGTTTCGCGAGGAAGTGCACTCGGATGTGTTCCTACTAAAACACAGTATGCTCCTGTTTCTTTTTTTAGTCTTGAAACAAAATTAACATCATCGTAAATACTTCCTGTACTTGTTTCTGCTACAATCAGTTTCGGGCGGTAACTCTTTATCATTTGCAGAATTTCTTCAGAATCACATTTTTTTGCAGGAGCATCAATAAGTTTTACTTTATGCCCGCTCTTTTCAAGTACTCCTGTAGTGTATGCTAGCCATAGGGGATAATAAATTGTTCCTCCTTTTGCCACTGCAGGACTCCGGCTTGAACGTGAAAACTTTGGTTTGTATGGTGTGTTGAGTGTTATTATACGCATTTTTCTCATCCTTTTATCTTCTATTCTTCAGGTTTTTTGTTACGCTCTCTTAGAATCCTGTTTGCCCTGAATAGTTCTTCGAAGCTTCCTGCATCCAGCCACTTGTCCTTTAGTTTGCTTGCTTTGAGTGATTTCTTTTTTATGTAGTGATTATGCACATCAGTTATTTCCAGTTCTCCTCTTGATGAAGGTTTTAGTTCCCTGATAACCTTGAAGACATCAGGAGTGTACATGTAAACACCAATTGCCACCCAGTTAGTTGGAGGATTTTCTGGTTTCTCTATAACCTCAACAACTTCATTCCCGTCAAGTTTTGCTACTCCTGCTTTCCTTGCCTCTTCAGTTGTTGTTTCATAAAGAACTATTCTTGACTCTTCACTGCCTTTCTCAAACTCCTCAACAGGTCCCTTTATTGATTCGAAAATAAGGTTATCGCCGTTTATGGAAACAAACTTGTCACTTCCAACAAAACCTTCAGCGAGAGCAATTGCGTGAGGGATTCCCCCTGCACTATCCTGAACACGGTAAGTAAAGTTAACTCCAAAATCCTTTCCTGAGCCAAGCAAACCAAA
>CAZEVB010000102.1:0-1739 GCA_964515835.1 uncultured archaeon
AAGGATGTTGCAATCAGAAGCAGAAGAATGGATGGTTTTGATGTTCGTGCACAGCCTGGTTATGATACGCACGGAGTGCCGATTGAATTACAAGTAGAAAAAAATCTGGACATTAAGAACAAGAAAGACATTGAGAAATATGGTATTGGAAAGTTTGTGAATGACTGCAGGGAATTTGCTACCCAGTACATTGACACAATGAATGAAGAGTTCTTAGATCTTGGAATCTGGATGGACTGGAAAAATCCTTATCTCACTCTTTCAAACGAATACATAGAGGGAATCTGGTGGACCTTCAAGAGGGCAGAAGAACAGGGTGTTCTTTATCTCGGGAATTATCCTGTGCATATCTGTTCAAGGTGCGAGACTGCTGTTGCTTACAACGAGATTGAGTATATCAAGCAGAAAGATAATGCGGTTTATGTTAAGTTTCCATTAAAAGGCGAGGATAACAAGTTTTTGGTTATCTGGACAACAACTCCGTGGACTTTGCCTGGGAACACTGGTGTAATGGTGCACCCGAAGTTCGAGTATGCGGAAGTAAAGCTTTCTAACGGAGAAATTTGGATTCTCGCAAAAGAGAGAGTCAAAGAACTGATGGATGCAATTGAAGCAGGTTACACTATCGAGAAAACGATTAAAGGAAAAGAACTTGAGGGCAGGAAATACATCAATCCCCTGTCGAAGCACATGAAGCTCCCTGAAATGAAGAACGCTTACAGAGTTATTCTCAGCGAAAGATATGTTAACCTTGAAGAGGGCTCTGGTTTGGTTCACACTGCACCAGGACATGGAAAGGAAGACTATGAAGCAGGAACAAAAGAAGGTTTGCCTGCAATAAGCCCTGTTAATCTGGACGGTACACTCATGCCAGAGACTGGGAAGTATACGGGGGGAAAGGCAAGGGAAATTGACTTTGAGATAATAAAGGACCTGAAGGAAGATGGTTACCTCATTTACAAGCACTCTTACACGCACGATTATCCTGTCTGCTGGAGATGCAAAACTCCTTTGCTGATGCTGTCGGTTCCGCAGTGGTTTTTTGCAGTAGAGAAACTCAGGGAAAAAATGCTTAAATCAAATGAGGAAATAAACTGGGTTCCTGAATGGGGACAGGCAAGATTCAAGAACTGGTTAGAATCATTAAGCGACTGGCCTATCTCAAGGCAGCGTTATTGGGGAACTCCTTTGCCAATCTGGATTTGCAGCAAGTGCAATGAGAGAAAGGTTGTCGGGTCAATAGAAGAGTTAGAGAAATTATCGGGAAAGAAAGTCAAGGACTTACACAAGCCCTTGGTTGATGAAGTAAAGATTAAATGTAAATGCGGAGAAAACATGAACAGGATTTCTGAGGTCATGGATGTCTGGTTTGATTCAGGCGGGTGTTCGTGGGCTTCACTTGGTTACCCTAAAGAAGAAAAGCTGTTCAAGAAATTCTGGCCTGCAGACCTTAACATTGAGGGCTCTGACCAGATAAGAGGTTGGTGGAACTCGCAGATGATTACTTCCACTATCTGCTTTGACAAGAAACCTTACAAGAAAATTGTCATGCACGGCATGGTACTGGACATGAGTAAAAAGAAGATGTCAAAGAGCGAAGGCAATGCAGTTACACCTGCAGAGGTTATTGAGAAGACAAGCAGGGACGCGCTAAGGTTTTATGTTATTTCACAGTCAAAAGGCGAAGATATTCTCTTTGACTGGAACGAGTTCAGGAACATTAACCGTTTGTTTAACAC
>CAZEVB010000102.1:1839-3597 GCA_964515835.1 uncultured archaeon
AAAGAAGTTCTTATTGACCTCATGAAACTGTTTGCGCCAATTACTCCGCACATCACAGAGTACCTTTACCAGGAACTCAGGGAAAAAGATATGCCTGAGTCAATACACTTGGTAGGAGTCTTTAAGGCAGACAAGAAAAAGATTGACGAAGAACTGGAAAAAGAAATGGTTTATGTAAAAGAAATTACCCAGCAGGCATTGTCACTTAGGGAAGCAAACAAGATAAGGTTAAGATGGCCGCTCAAAGAACTTGTGATTGTCACAGAATCAGAGGAAATGTTCAAAGAAAGCAGGAGCATAATTGCCAGGTTCTGTAATGTCAGGGAAGTAAAGGAAACAAAAGCAAAGTTAAAAGGAAATTATGCGGATGCAGAATTTGATAAATACAAGTTACAGTTGAATCTGGATGCAGACAAAGAACTCAAAGAAGAATGGGAGTTCACTGAGTTGAGAAGAAGGATTCAGGCACTTAGAAAAGAAGCCGAGTTAATGCCTGACGATAAAGTAAAGCTTGTTATTAGCTGTAATGACAAAGAGTTCCTTGAAAAGTATGCTGAGAGGATAGAGAAAGAAACCAATACCAAGGTTCATGCTTCCGGCGGAAAAGGAGAAAAGTTGCTCGAGAGAGAATTTTCAATTAAACTGGAGAAATGATTATGGATAAAGTAAAGGACTTTAATCAGGTAAAAAATTTTAATGACTTAATTTCCGATTACTCTGACTTGGGTTTCCAGGCTTCGCATCTTGGCGAGGCTGCGGAACTAATTGAGAGAATGAATAAAGAAGAAACAACTATTTTCTTTGGTTTTACTGCTAACCTTGTTGCTTCCGGAATGAGAGGCATAATAACCGAGATGTGCAAAAAAGGTTTTGTTGATGTTGTTGTTACAACTGCAGGCGCAATAGAACATGACATCATGAAGTCGCACAAGCCATACCTGAAAGGAAGTTTCATGGCAAATGATAATGAACTTCACAGGAAAGGAATTAACAGGATTGGCAACATTTTTGTGCCTAATGAGAGGTATGTGTGGCTTGAGAAGTTTGTGCAAAAAGCTTTCAAAGAAGTTTACAGGAACAATAAGTGTGTTTCCCCTAGTGAATTAGCAGAGTTATTCGGAATGAAATTAGGCAAGGACTCTTTCCTTTACTGGTGCTGGAAAAACAGGATTCCTGTTTTCTGTCCGGGTATAAGTGACGGTGCATTGGGTCTGAACATGTATTTCTTTAAGCAGGAGCACCCTGATTTTTGTGTTGATATAACCGGAGACATGAAAGAATTGGCTGACATTACAATTAACGCAGAAAAAACTTCTGCCATTATTCTTGGCGGAGGAATAACCAAGCACCACATAATCGGAGCAAACATCCTCAGGGATGGCCTGGATTACGCGACTTATTTTACGACTGCCCAGGAGTATGACGGCAGTTTAAGCGGTGCGCAGACTCAGGAAGCAAAAAGCTGGGGAAAAATAAAAGAGAATGCAAAGAGTGTTTCTGTTTACAGTGACGCAACAATCAGTTTCCCGCTAGTGTTTTCTTATCTCAAAGAAAAGAAGCTAATTTGATTAATACTTCCTGAGAGAAAATTTTTCTAAGAATAAAACCCATTCCCTGACATCTTTTTCTCGCGGGAACGGACTGTTTCCAAAGTCCTCTAATTGTTGGACCTCATAAAGAATGTCAACAAAGTGGGTGAAGGGGTCATCATTTAACTCGTTACCCTCAAGTTTCTCTAGGCTGTCTTTTGACATTTCA
>CAZEVB010000103.1:0-3542 GCA_964515835.1 uncultured archaeon
TATGAAGTTTTCCCAAATTTTTTGCAAGTGTTGGTTCACTTGTACCTGAAAAGGTAACAGTATCAGCTTCTGCTTTTTTCAGTGCTTCTTTAAAGTCTTTTTCAAGTTCTTCAGGTGACACAAAATTTTCTCTTGTGGTTGTTTTGGTTTTTGTCTGTCCCAATTGACAATAGATACAGTCAAAGGAACATGGTTTGTCTTTTCTACATACTGGGTCAATACCAAGGCTTTTTCCCAATCTCCCGCTTGGAACCGGGCCGTAAACTGTTTTCATTTTATTCCCCATGACCGTCTGCTTTTGGTATCCCGTAGCCGACTCCTGAGCGCGGATCACATTTTCCTTCTTTTTCTTCAAGCGAACCGTCTGCAAATTTCTTGAGAATTTCTTTCACTTCCTGCAGTGGTGTTCCGATGAACTTTATTCCGTATTCCTGAAAGAAATTTATTGCCCTTGGTCCTGCACCGCCTGCAATAATACATTCAATTCCCTGTTCGCTGAAGAATTTTGGCAGAAAACCTGTTTCGTGTCCCGGATTCGGAATTGTTTCTTCTTTGAGTATCTTTCCGTTTTCTATTTCTGCAATAGTGAATTCCGGGCACCTTCCAAAGTGCTCCGCAACTATTCCTTTGTCTGTTGAAATTGCAATCTTCAAGTAAACTCCTCCTTTAAAATTGTCTTCCTCGTCCTCTTCTTGCGCCTCGGCCAATTCCTCTTCCAGCACCTAAACCCATTCCTCGTCCTGCGCCCATGCCAAACCTGTCTGCAACATTAGGCTGGCTGGCTGAGGATAATTTTCCATCAGCCAGTGCCTCAATTGCAGCTTTTACTGTTATTCCATTTGCGTAGTATGCTTTGATTCCTGCTTTTTCAAGAACTAAAAAAGCATTTGGTCCAAAGTTGCCTGATATTACTGCCTGAACTCCGCTGTTGATTGCTGTTTGTGCTGCAGCTATTCCTGCTCCTCCGACAGCATTCATTGCTGAATTAGGGATAAATGAACTGCTTTTCACTTCTTTGCCTTCAGCTTCAATTATTATGAAACCAGGGCATCTTCCAAAGATAGGGTTAACTGCCTGATTCAAGTCGCTTGAATCCGCGCTTACTGCTATTTTCATTTTTCTTCCTCCTGTTTTTCTTTTTCTTCTGATTCGTCTTTTTCTGGATTCTTAATTTTTTGCTGTCCGTATCCTTTCTGACCGAAGTACACAAAAGCAGCAGCTGCCGCAAATGAAACAGCAGTCAGAGTATCATCATAGTGTATAAGCGCCAGAAATAAGAACATTGCCGGCAAAATGTACCTGCGGTAGTAACACTGTTCATCAGATGCAAGTATAAAGTAAAGTGCCGTGAACAATACAATAATTGCTACTGTAAATAACATTTCCATCACTCAACTATTCTGCAATTCCCTTAACTTTTTTTTCTAATGCTTTTTTTTTTCATTGTTCTCTTGTCATATTGCTTCCGCACTTAGGGCACTTCTGCTGTGTGCAGGGAGCCCCTCTTTTGTGTTGTGCTACAGTTCCGCATTTTGGACATACGCAGTTTCCTCCGGGTCCTAATCCAAAGCCACCAAGACGCCCTATTCCAGCAACCATCTTTACACCTCTTTTTTTATTTCAATTATTCTTCTTTTTATTTCTTCTAACTCGTTTTCCAGCACACTTATTTCTTCTTCTTTTTCCTGTTTTGTTGGCTTGTAAGGCTGTACTGGTGCTTGTTCTTGGCTTGCCTGCCAATTATATGCTCCTGCTGCAGGGAATCTCCTGCTAAAACCTCTTCCATAGAATCCTGTACCTCTTCCGAAAAACCTTCTCCCGTAAAACTGTGCAGTTATCTGATTGCCCTGTCTGTCAACAGGCATGCAGTTTCTGAAAGTTCCCCAAGGTCCGCTTCCGTCTCCACCTGGCATTATCTCACCTCTTTTACAGGCCTCTCTTGTTTAGGCCTTTTCCTCTTTCTTTTGTCGGGATGCACCCGCCTCTTCCTTTGTTGGCTCGCACACCTCTTCCGCTTCCATCTCTTTTTGGAATACCATTCATTTTTATCACCTTTTTATATGGTACTGGCCGCCTTCAATTCTTATTGCCTTGCCGTTTGTAAGGGCATCTGCTATTTTGTTTCCGCCGGAAGTGAAAATTCTCCAGAATGTTGTTCTTGAGACACCCATCTTTGAGGCACATTCTTCCTGATTAAGTTTGTCGAGAAACCTAAGTCTGAATGCTTCGCTTTCATCAACACTGAGCTGCACTTCCTCAAGTTCCATGAGCGGAATAGCCCTTGGCTTGAAGTATGTTGCGTCAGGTTCCCTTTCCACGCTTCTACTTTTTGTCGGTCTTACCATAATGAACATATGTTCATAACTATATTTAAATGTTTCTTTTGCAGTATGAATTATTTATTTGATGTGCGGACTACTCTTTTTTTATCTTGCAGAAATAGAATGCCTGGCTGTCATTGTCCTGAGGCATAACTCTGTAACCTGTTTCCCTGATGCCTTTTCTTAATTTGAATCCTTTGATATTAACCTCTTCGATAACCGCTTTTCTTTTTCCAAGCAAATACTCGACAACCTCTTCGTTTTCTTCCGGTGATAAGGAACAGGTACTGTAAACCATTGCTTTTCCTTTTTTGAGTGCATCAAAGCCCCTGACAATAAGTTTCTTCTGCAGTTTTGCTTTCCTTTTAACAAGTCCGTGCGACCAGTTCTTCAGTGCATCCCTCTTCTTTCTCACAAGTCCTTCGCTCGAACAGGGCGAGTCAAGAAGCACAGCATCAAAATAATCTTTTTTATCAAGCTTAAGAGCATCTGTCCTGACTGTTTCCACGTTTTCCAATCCGAATTTATTCGCATTAAACCGCAGGCTTCTGAACCTCTGAACATTCTTCTCAATAGCCAGAATGTTTCCTTCACCCTGCATTAACGTGGCTAACTGTATTGTCTTGCTTCCCGGAGCGGCAGTCAGGTCAAGCACTTTTTCACAACCTTCCGGCTTTAGTGCTATTGCAGGCAGCATAGCGGATTTTTCTTGTATATTGAACAGTCCCTGCGTGAATTCTTCAAGCGAGCCAGGCCTGTCAATCTCTTCAATCATGAAAGCGTTCTCATGAAAAGGTAACTTAACGAGTCTTGCTTTTCCTTCAAGTTTTTCTTGCAATTCAGTCGGCTTTATTTTCAGTGAGTTAACCCAAATGCTTTTCCCAATCTTTTTCTTTGAGTATTTCATGAACTCTTCATAGTCTTTTCCGAGAAGTTCTCTATATTTTTCTTTGAATTCTTCCGGAAAAAAGGTCTTTTTCATGAACAAAATATGTACAGAAAACTATTATACAGGAAACTATTATACAAAAAATATTATGCTGGAAAATATTAAGTTCATATAGTGCCCAGGTACTGCCTGAGTTCCCATTCACTCACACTTGTCCTGTAAGAATCCCATTCTTTTCTTTTTGCATCCAGATACATTTTTCCCGAGTGTTTTCCGAGAGCTCCGAGTACGACCTTGTTCTTTTCAAGTTCTTCAAGTGCTTCAAACAAAGA
>CAZEVB010000104.1:0-1676 GCA_964515835.1 uncultured archaeon
GTTTGCAGAAAAGATTAATAATTACCTCAATTATACTTTAGTTGGCGAGAGCAAACCTTCAAGAGTAGTGCTTCTCTCAAGAGGCAGCAAAAGCCTCAGGATAAATGGTTAGGTGTTTTTTTGGTTCGGGATTTGGAAGAGGAAGAAGATCATCGCAGCAGGAAAGGAAAGAAATCAAAGCTTCTTGCAAAGGTTATGTCAAACAAGTTAGCAATCATTGTTATTGCTATTTTCCTTATCGGCATCCTTCTTGGCATGTATATTCAGAACAATTATGTTGAGGAATACCTGAACAATAAAGACTCGTCAGATTACAATAGCCTGCTTGTAGAAAAAGATCAGCGCATTAGTGATCTGGATATTGTTGCAGATGCTTATTATAAGTGCTTAATTGATTCTGGAATCAGCCCAAAGAGCTGCTAGTTTTTTTTTCTATTTCTCCTTTAGGTTCTTTCTCAGAGAAAACAATTGCTTCAAAAGAATAAACTTCTGTTTCCTGTTTTTTCCAGCAGTCCTTTTCCCGCCCTGCTTTCTCGCAGGTGTTTTCAAGGAACTCTTCGCTGTTCCATTTCAGTTCTACAGGGACCTGAGGTAACAGGAGCCCGCTTGAATAACTGTTTCTCATAATCAGGCCGTGCTTACCTACTTTTACTTTCTCTTTGAGTTCTTCCCTGTTCTTGACAATAATCTTCTCAGGGCTTGTTAAAACAGAAACCTCTACAATAACCTTATCAAGCTCTTTTATGGTTAGCGAAGGAAATCTCGGGTCATTAAAAGCAGCATTAATGGCTGCTTCAATTACAGCTTTGTAAAGAGGCATTACTGGCTCGGGAAACCCGATACACCCTCTTAATTCTTTAGAAGGGTAACTGTGAAGCGTGACAAAAGCACCGCTGTCCTCAAGAAATATGGGGTCTTGCGGATTATCAATTAGTTTTTGTCCTGTTAGAGCAGCCAACTCAATGGTCTTTCTTGCCAGTTTAATTAGTTTTTTTCCCTGTTCGAGACCGAGGCTTTTCATCTGCCTTTTCTCCTTCTTATCAATTGTTCATAATCTGCAGGCAGTTGCTCAAAAATGTCATTTGCTATTGTATCTGCCTTCATTTCAAGCTGTTTCATTTCTCCTAAACTAATTTTCTTTTCTGCTTCCCGCATTATTTCCCTTGCCTCTTCCCTGTAAACTCTGTTTATGTCTGCTTCAACAGAAATAAGCATTTTTTGTTTCTCGTTAGCTATTTCTTTGTATGTTTTCTTGTCTATTTTTCGCTTAAAATATGAGTTCTTTGCCTTGCTGATTTCCCTTAATATGCGGTCCTTTTTCTCGAACAATTTTTTTATGGCTACTCTTCTCTTTGGGTTAAGTTTTGCAATGTCTTTCTTGTACTTCTTTAATCTGTCTTCAATTTTTGTTATTTCTATTTCAGTGTCAACCACGATGAGGCGCTTGTTCTTGTCATAAACAATTTTTTTGTATAGATTTTCGTCAATTGCGTGTTTCATGAACTTGTTTTCAGCCAGTTTTAGTTCCTCAACTATCTTGGCTTTCTCTCTCTGAAGGCTCTTTAACCGGCTTCTCTTGAATATTTCGCCGATCTTTTCAGCCACTGAATTAACAAAATCAGCTATTCCCTGTGTTGCACTCATGTCGTATATAGAATGCTTTTTTGCTTATAAAT
>CAZEVB010000104.1:1776-3469 GCA_964515835.1 uncultured archaeon
CTAACAAGTAATTATTTCTTGCTCAGGATATAGAAATAGACTGCTACTGAGACAAGGACCAGTGCGCCTACCGAGACAAGCCAGCTGTAATCTTCTTCTCCCTTGACAAGGATTTCAATTGTTTCGCATGAAGCGCTCTTGTTGTAATCCTGACCAATTATTTCGCAGTTTATTTCTGCTTTTCCGCTTTCCAATGAAGAAACAGAAAAAACGAGTTCTTTCGAGCTGTTTGGTTCTATTTTCTCTATGCTGATTGTTTCAAGGCTTAATGACAGGTTGTCTGCAAAAAGGTTTGCTTCAAGATTATATGCTGAGTAAGGGCTGTTGTTCTCGAGTTTTAGTGTGATTTCCTTGCTTTCATTAATTTTCATTTCATTGTCCTGCGAGTAAAGTGTTGCTATTATTTCCAGTTCAGGTTTCCTGACATTCAGGAAGGTCCTGTTTGATTCTATTGTTATTTCTTCCCCAAATTCGTTTGTGTAACTGGCAGTAGCTGCAAAAAGAAGCAAGTTTATTGCTTTCTCTGATTTCATTATATAACTTGTGCTGGTTTCTCCCGGTTCAACACAGGCGTCTTCCAAATATGTTCTGCATTTTTCTATTGTTATTGCTTTCCAGAGATTTCCTCGAACTACTTTCAGATAAGGAAAAATTTCCTCTATTTTTTCTTTACTGTGTCCTGATTGCAGGACAGCATTTTCGCTTCCGTAATTCTTTAGGTTAATAAATACTTCAAATTCTTCTCCGACAAATGGCTCGTTATCTGAAAGTTCTTTTGTGAATGCGCCCTCTGCACTGAAATCGGGTAAAAGATAGGTTCCAAACATAGAATCTTTATGTAGAACTACTTTTACTGCACTTTCTGATGGTTTTAGGCATACTTTCAGCAGGTTCTCTTCATGCAACCGGCTTTTGTCTATTTTTAGTCTCAGCCAGTCATTCAGGAAGTCTTTGGAGAAATAACCGCCGATTTTCTGGTCATTCAGACTAACACCTATATTTGCTTCGCTGTCTTTTATTGGCAGGAACTCAGTATGCAAAGAAACCACAAAATATTCCTCTTTTTTCGGGACATCTGCGACAAATTCGTATTCTTGGCATTGGATAGTGTCGGCGATTATTGTTTCATAACCTAATTCTGAGAAAGTGCTTTCACTGATTTTCTCGGAGAAAGCAATCGGTGTAAGTGCAAGTATTATGTATAAGGAGAAAATTAGTGTAATAAGTTTTTTCATATTGCAGCACCTTTGACTTTGAGCTCCTTTATTATTAGTGCCTTTGTTTCTTTAATAGTTTTTTGTGATTGGACCTCAATAATGCGTTTTTTTGGGTATTTTTTTGCTAAATGTTTCCTGCAGTAGTCTATACCTTCGCAGAAGACGTTATCCATTAGTTTTTCCGGGTTATAATTGCGTCTTTCAAGCCGCATTTCAAGCAGTTCAGGGTCGATTCTTAGGACTATTGCATAATCAACATCAAGTTTTGTTTCGCAGAGAATATGGCCTTCAATCACTATTCTGTCGTGTTTTGAGAGTTCTTTATTTAGGGATGTTTCAAGCTTTTTTGGCTCTATTTCTAGTTCGTTCTCTTCAGTGTTCCATTTTCCGATTTTGTTTGCAAAAGCGAATTCTTTCTCATTGATTGCCGTGCATTTTAGTTCTTTTGCAACTGCTTTTGAAATAGTTGTTTTTCC
>CAZEVB010000105.1:0-3453 GCA_964515835.1 uncultured archaeon
GGTCTGAAATCCCGTCCATATACGCAGTAATCATGCGCGGCATAAATTGTTTCCAGAAGCTCTTTACGTTCTCAAAGTTAATCGGGTTGCGCTTGTGAGGCATTGTTGAAGAGCCAACTTGCTGACCAGAGAAAGCTTCTGCTATTTCATTAATTTCTGACCTCTGTAAGTTACGCATGTCATCCGAAAAATTTGCCAGTACAGTAAAACAGCTGATTATTGTGTGCTGTAAATCCTCGTAAGCTTCAGGCATAACAATTTGTGTAGAGAAAGGAGCAACTTTAAGTCCCAATTTTTTCATGAGTTTCTTTTCAAAGTCAACAGGGTTTTTCAGCAGCAAAGACTGGGCATTGTAGCATCCGACTGCACCACTGAACTTGCCGTAAAGTTCGTCATTAATCTGCTTCAGTTTTTCTATTCGGTCACCCAAACGTGCAACGTACTCTGCCAGAGTAAAACCGAAGGTAATCGGTTCTGCGTGCTGACCATGAGTCCTGCCAATCTGCAGAGCATTCTTATGCTTCAAAGCAAGTTTGATTAAAAGTTTTTCAAATCTCAGGAGTTCCGGTAAAAGCACTTTTTCAACTGCGTCTTTGTATCTGGCAGAATTGGAACTGTCAACAATGTCATAAGAAGTTGCAGAAAAATGGATGAATGGTTTTGCGTCATTTGCTACCTTTGAACGCATGACATTAACAAGTGCACGAACATCATGCTTGATTATTCTCTCTTCAGCATAAACAGCTTCTGCCTTTACAAGTGAAGCTGCTCTCTTTACATTCTTAGCAATTTTTTTGCTACATACACCATAATCAGACAGAACATCAACAATCGCGGCTTCTACTTTTGCCTGGTAAAAGACACGCGCGTTTTCTGAAAGATAAGGCGCTAGGTCCTTTCGTTCCTTCTCGGAAATATACCTGTAATCAAGAGGACCGACTAAATCAAACTTGTCAACCGATTTCATAAAGTCACCATATATACTTATTGTTGTTTCTCAATAAAAGATGTATAGGAAGACATCACTTCTTCCAAAGAAGGCGCATTCCATATTTTTTCTCCTGTCCATGTTTCGCAGATTGACTTGTACATATTAGAAAAAATGTCAAGGAAGTCCTTTGGCAGTTTTTCAGGCGCAGGCCACTCTTCCTTTGTCTTGCCTTCATCCATTGCCTTCGTGAGTTCTTCGTACCATGGGGTTGTCTTATAATAGTCTCTTGCAACCTGTTTGCTCAGGTGCCTGTTATTGAACAGGAACCTGTTCTCATCAAGAGTACCGAAAACATCAACCACTATAAGTTCTCTCTGAGGAGTCATTGCCAGTTCTATTTTTCCGTCTGCGTGAACAATACCTATTGATTCCGCTTTTTCGTTTAAGTACTCATCAACAGCTAAAGCTATTTCTTTTATTCTCTCAAGCTCATTATCAGAAACACAGGAAATTTCTTGTGCTTCTTTCCAAGACAGGTATCTGTCAGTCGGCTCCAGTTTAGTTGAAACATCCAGAACAGGTTCTTTCAGGATTGTTCCTGGTTCAGGAATTCCCTCAAAACCATAGTCCTCGGGTTTTGCAGAACCATTGTTTAATCTTTTTAATAATGAACTTCCGGGAGGCAGCATGTTTCTGAACATTACTTCCAAAGGAATAAGATAATTTGACATTCCCTGTTTGAGTTCTCCTTTCTGCGGGAAAAGAACCCTGACTAAATCAACTTCCATTTCGTTTCCTGAAACCAGTTTTCTGAAATGGCTCTTGACTCCTCTCTTTTCCAGTTCTTTGAAATTGTAAGCAGCCATTCTGCATAGGGACTCTCCTTTGCATGGAACAGTATCAGGCATCTTGCCATAATCAAAGACAGAGTAATCATCACTAAAGCGAAAAACGCCAACTCCGGACTCGTTCTCAGTTGCCTGTTTTGTAACAGTAAGATCTTTTACAGAACCCATAAAACCACTGATAGCATGAAACAGAATAACTTTTAAAAATAGAACTAGTCACTGCCTTCAAAAAGAATTATTAAGACGAATAAAATCAAGGGTGGGTATTAAGGAGCTTGTCAGCCAGGTTCTTCCTGTATTCCTTAAAAAAATCGTCATAACCGCCTTTTCCGTTAATTAGCTGGACTGCCGAGAGACAGGCATTAGTAGTGTTCTCAAAACCTGACCAAAGACCTTTGGTTATTTCAAGCAACTTAAGGGCGTCCCTTGCATCTGCGTCTTTCCGCGAATAAGGAACATTAATGACTATTGCATCGTGGTTTGTCATGATAGCTGTTTCGTTAATGTCAATGAAGTCAATGTAAACTGAAAGAGAATCATTGTAAGAAGGAACATCTGTTTCCACGAGCTCATAAGGAATCTTGTTTTCGTCCAAAAAAGACTTTGCCTTGTCTGCCAGAAGGGCTGGCTTCTCGTCAGACCTTTTAACGAGCTTTATTGAAGACAAGCCTTTTTCATAAAGTTCTGCCAGTTTTACTGCCTCAGTAATGTTTTCTATTGGAGCGCCAATAACAGAAACTCCTTTTGGCATCTGCCAGACACTCAGCAGGGCATCAAGGCCGGAGAAAGCTCCTTTGCACGGAATTCCTATAACCGGCTTGATTGTTTTTGCGGCAATCACTCCGGGAAGGGCAGCACTCAAACCGGCACCCGCAATAAACAAATCATAATCTCCCTTTATGAGCTCTTCAACTGCACCAGGGGTCTTATGTGCACTCGCTATTCTGAGGTCGTAATCAAGGTGCTTTAACTCGAATTCTTGTTGTATTTTCTGGTAAACTTTTCTGTCGGATGTTGATCCGAATATAATCAAGGTTTTCATGCAGTTATAGATGTTCAAAGTTCTTTTTATTGGTTTTTCTTTTGCAGTGATGCTGGATTAGTGTTACGGATAACGTAAAGCCTTCAAAGGGGATTCTATTTTTAAAATCCACTGCCCTTTATTTGTAGGTTTGGATGAGCGGGACTGTTATAATCGGTAGCCAGTTTGGCGACGAAGGAAAAGGAAAAGTAACTGATTTTAATTCTGACAAATTTGATTTAGTTGTCAGATATCAGGGCGGAAACAACGCAGGGCATACTGTTGTTGTTGAATGCAAGACATTCAAGTTCCATTTGCTTCCAAGCGGAATTGTGCAGGGAAAAAGAATCCTAATCGGGGCAGGAGTAGTTCTTGATCCAAGAGTACTCAAAGAAGAACTCGAGAACCTGGGAAAAGATGATCTTTCAATAGGAGTTGACCCGAGAACACACATAATCATGCCCTGGCATAACTTAGAAGATGAAGGTAGAGAAGAAAGCAGGAGCAAGACAAAAATCGGGACAACAAAAAGAGGCATTGGTCCCTGTTATGCAGACAAGGCACATAGAATAGGGATACGGTTTGAAGACCTTGTTGATGAAGAAAGACTGAGGGACAAGATTGATGAAAGTTATCCGGTTAAGAAAGCAATG
>CAZEVB010000106.1:0-3449 GCA_964515835.1 uncultured archaeon
TTACTGGCAATTACTTTTGTTTTGGCTGCCCTGTTGCTTAATGCGTGGTCTGGAGCATATTCTCTTTCAACTTACCAGCAAGGCCCTTTTGAATACCTCTCAGATAATGTTTCTTATGGGTCAAGAATACTCGCAGACCCTTTGTTTGGTCACGGAATAGAATATGTTTCCGGAAAGAGAGTAATGGCTGATCTTGCAGTAGAATATGCAGACCAGCAAAAATTGTTAGATACTTATCGTTTCCTGCAGGATAAGGATTATTCTGTCCTGAGTGAATATAATATTGATTATGTTGTTAATCAGTCAGACATGGTTAATAGGAATGCTTTCAAGAACAAGCGCCTTGATATACGCCTGGAGTTTGAAAAACTGAACAAGATTTATGACAATGACTTCATTTACGTGCACCAGGTTCCACAAGAAGTTGATAACAGATGACTGTTAAAGCCAAGCACCTTTTCTTTTTATTTGCGGCTCTTCTCTTGATAACCCTCTTTTTCAGCGACCTGTTGTTTTACATAAAACCCTTTGTGGAACTTCTCTTTGAAGGAACTTCTTTTGGAAAAACTTACATGTTCTTATTCTGGATGACTGCATTTTTTGGTGTATTGGCAATCAAGGAACGCGAGAAACTGGTTTTCACTGATCGCTCTTACTTCAAAGGCTTCCTGAAAATAGCGCTAATAGGATTCTCTGTTGCTGTTCTTGGACACATTGTCTTGTTCTTTATTTTTCAGGGTATTTTACCAGGAGTTTTCTCTATCTTTGCTACAATGACTTCGCAGGAAGGAGTTGGTTATTGGGAAGCAACAACTTTCGGGCACTTGCATTTCAACAAGATTTCTCTCTTCCTTTTTGATTACTTGCCATTCAACTTTGCTACTGACAATGGCATACCTTTCTTTCAGGTTACGCCTAATGCAATCCTAATTTCTTTATTCATTCTCTTTATTCTTGTTCTTCTCTTAAGGAGCGCCCTGCTAGAGGGGCTGGCTAATTATGTGAACAGGATTACTCCGAAGAATATCTTGTGGGCATTTGCGTCATTCGGAATAATTGTAACAGTAATTGACGGTGGTCCTTTTACTGTTGCTGCTCAATTTTCTTTTATTCTCATGGCGTATTACATCGGAGTGTACAAAAAGAAAGCCGATTCCCTGCAATTATTGTTATCGCTGGTTGCGCTTCTCTTGTTCCTTACTGTTCTGACTTCTTTTGTCAGCCAGGAAATCCTGATTTATGGTCCCTCTTTAGCAGGTTTAACTGCAGCAGTATTAACCTTAATGCTGTTTAAGCTTCCACAGAAACAAAAAATATATTTTGCCGCGCTCGGAATAGCTTTCCTTATTATTTGTCATACCCAGATAACTGCAATGCTTTTCTCTTCGCACATAGATAAACATGAGGAAGTTACATTATTTGTTTATGGTTTGCCTTTGAATGAAAACAGTAGTGCCTTAGAAACTTATCTGCCTGAAAAATTCCTGAGCGTGAAATTATATACTCATGGTTACATTGCAATCATAAAGGGCATTCCTTCTTCTTCTTTCAATACTGCATATTTGGGTTCTTTCCTAAAAGACAAGTTCAATGCAAAAGGTTATCTGAATGTCGTCAGAATGAATGACACTTATTCTGAGTATACAATCCATTCAGTCAGGGAGATACAAAAACTGGATGAGTGCAGCTCAGAATTTGTTGAGTTTGAATCAAGAGCTGGTCTTGGAATCGCAAAAGTAAGGTCCCGGTTGCCGATGCATTACACTGCACTATACGCGCTTAACTGTTTGCTTGCTAATGGCATCCAGAACCCGGTCTTGTCCGTGAATGGAAATCCTTATATTTAAAAGTAGTTAAATCGCATTATTCTTATGGTTTACAAGCAAGAGAAACTCAATGAAGCAGAAAAACTGGTTGCTTTACTAGAGAAAAAGGTTTATTCTGTACAGGCTTCTCTAAAGAATGCTTCCTCGCTACGAAAAGACCTTGACGAGATTCTGGAGTTAACAAAACAGTTAAAGAAACTCTCTTATGATAATGAATACAAGGACATAATACGGAATCAGGTTAATGCAAAAAAACTTGACGAGGCTTTTTCGAGAACCATGGTTGAGTTGTCCTCATTAAAGACAGCTTTCTCGGATTTTGACAAGAAACAGGAAGACCTGCGTGATGTTTTAAGCAGACTCAAAAGCATTAGCGAATTCAAGTTCTCTTCTTTCAATGAAGCAAGTTCTTTCATTGATGCATCTTTTTTACTTTTTCCTGCAAAAGAATCTTTTATCTCGCCTCTTTATCTGGGTCTGATAAACCTAGATGACGTTGCAAAAAAATTATCTTTACAAAAGAAAGGTAATTCGCTTGTATTGAAGGACACTTCGATAAAGGAACTCTTTGACCAGCTTTATGTGTCAAATATCCAAAGCAATTTCTCGATTTACAACGACTCTCTTAAAGCAGATTTTGTGAGCAGTACAACAGTAAAGATAACTGCCGATCCTTCAAAAATAAAGAGAATACAAATAGAGTATAACGAAATCTGATTATTTCTTGAATGCTGTTGCGGTTACACCCGCATCCCATGAGAACCTTGGCCTTATCTTTACCATCCACAGTTTCTCTGAGTTGTCATCCAGAATAAGTGCATAACCTTTTGATCGCGGCATTTCCTGGTAATACTTGTCAAAGTCCTGGTGTAAGTAAGACGGTCTTAACTGCGAGACTGCGGCAATGTCGTTCTGTGAAGTCATTCGGTGGGAAATAAAAAGATCGCACTGGCTAATAGAATCCGAGTGCAGTTTCTCCGGTCTTTGTGTAGCCAGAACTAGACTCAATCCCGGTTGTCTTCCTACCCTGACCCACTCAAGCAACACGTCTAATGCAATACTGCTCCTGTCTTTGGGCATGAACATGTGTGCCTCGTCAATAAACATCCAGACTATCGGCATTTCACTTTCTCTTGCAAGACCCTTAATGAGTTTTGCTTCCTCTTCCTTCCTGTAAAGCATTCTTTCCTCGAAAAGCTTTTTTCCTAATAACCCAACAATAATCTCCCTTGTACTCTCCATTCCGACTGCCTGTCGGTATGCAGAAACATCAATTACTGTTATTTCTCCTGCTTTTGCAATCTCTTTTATTGGTGTTCCTTCTTTCTCGAACAGACCCCATGCTTTAGCCATCTTGAACCTGTTAACCAAAGCCTGTTTGGTTATTTTCTCTGATTCATCATCCTTCTTTATGGAGGTTATGATGTCATCAATACTGTAATAAGTTCCCAAATTTTCTTTTATGCTCTCTATTATGCGTGTGAGAAGAACTCCCTCGTTATCTTTCCAGGTTAACTTGAATAAAGCCATCCATTCAGTGAAATCAAGTTCCCCGACTTTTAGTGTGAATGATCCGTCTATAGGGATTCCTTTGTCAATATAGAACTTTGTTTTTCCTGCAGG
>CAZEVB010000107.1:0-3436 GCA_964515835.1 uncultured archaeon
TGCAGGGCAACAAGTTTACTGTTACAATAAGAAAGATTAATGAAGAAGAGGAAGTAATCAGGAAGAAAGCAGAAAATAGTTTGAATGAAATGAAATCCGGAATAGCAAATTATTTTGGTCCACAGCGCTTTGGAGGAATCCGCTCGCTGACACATTTGGTCGGAAAACAGTTTGTCAGAGGAAATTTCAGGGAAGGAGTAATGACTTATCTTTGCGAACACTGTGAAGAAGAAGAGGACGAAGTAAAAGAAGCAAGAAAGAACCTTAAAGACAGCCAGGATTTTTCAAGGGCAACAAAAGAGTTCCCTGTAAAGTACAGGTATGAAAGAGCAATAATACACGAGCTCTGCAAGAACCCGAATGATTTTGTTAATGCGTTCCATCAACTGCCGAAAGGACTTAGGTTCATGTTTACTCACGCTTACCAGAGTTATTTGTTCAACCGTTGTATCAGCAAGAGGTTTGAAAAAGGAATCGGGATAAAAACCGATCCTGATGATATTCTCGATAATGGTTTTCCTACAGCAGCCTTGTTCGGGCACGAGTCGCTTATTTATGAGGGTATCGCAGGAGACATTGAAAAAGAGGTTCTTGAAGAAGAAGAACTGGATTTAGAGGAATTTAAGATAAAGCAGATGCCTGAGCTGACTAGCAGAGGAACACGGAGAAGCATAGTTGTTGTTCCAAAATATCTCGAACTAATCGAAATTGGGGACGACGAATTTAATGAAGGAACAAAAAAACTAACTCTAAGTTTTTCCCTGAATAAAGGAAGTTATGCTACAATTGCACTCGCAGAGATAATTAAAAACGGTTTGTGCTTATAGTAAGGTATATGAAAGAAATAATAGTTTTCATTTGCGCGTTCTTGGTGTCTGTTGTTTTTGTTTATGCATATATCCTGCTAAACAAGAAAAAAGGTTTTCTTACCGGAGTTGACATTAACAAGGAAAACAAGCCAGTTGTTCCTGAATCAGGCGGAATTCCTGTGCTGTTCTCTCTGGGTTTTCTTTTAGCAGGATTCTCACTCGGTTCTGCGATAATGTTTACGACTGAGAACCTTGCTTGGCTTCTTTTAGTGGCGCTGTTTGCAGCTATTGGTGTTCTTGATGACAGCAAACACAAGTTCATGAGCAAAGCAACTCCATGGCCTTTAAGGGCACTGCCTATAGCAGCAATCTCGCTTGGCTTTGCTTTGGCATTCACACAAGACCTGTTCCTAGTATTAGCCGGAGGACTTTTTATTGCTGCACTCGCATCATTCCACAATACTTTTGCCGGACTTAATGGCTGGGAAGTCGGTTCTTCTTTCATAATAAGTATGTTCGTGGCATACCTGCTTCTTGGAAGCCCTTACTTTTTGGTTGCCGTTCTTTTGGCAGGAGGAACACTCGCACTGTTAGTGTTTAATGTTTATCCTGCAAAGATTTTTCCGGGGGATTCGGGAACAATGCTCTTGGGTTCTGGATTAGCTGGTTTGGTTCTCCTGAATAATGACATTAAAACAACATTAGTTGTATGCCTGTTTTATGTTCCCCATTTGATTGACTTCTTTGCACTTAAGCTCTTGACAAACCGCATGGATGTTTCACAGGCAAGCACAAAGCCTTATGTCCTGAAGAACAACAGGATAGCTATTCCTGCGTATAAAGGAAAAACCAGGTATGATTTTGCAAAGCTGGTTGTAAAGCTGTTCGGACCAATGAAAGAAAAAAAAATAGTTCTGATAATTTGGATTGTTGTTTTAGTTAACTGCTCTTTCTGGATTCTTGTATCTCAAGCATTTTAAGCAAAGGATACGAGATAATTATGCTGAAAACTGTCGGCACAACTAACCTGACTATATCATAGACAATTATGACTGCAATTATTTGCGAGGACGTCAAAGCAATGCCTGAGACTAATGAAGGCATGGCAAGGAAATAATAACCAACAAGTTCAACTAAACCAAGACCTCTTGGGAGTAAAGGGTTTCTCTCGATAACCGCAATAAGAGTAGCAAACACAAGAATAGTTTCCATGCTAATGAAGATTGAGAGAGCTGCAAAGCTGAAGTATAAGGCAGCTATCTCAAAGAGCCAGGAGACAACACAAAGAAAGAAGACCACGAACAAAGTTGATGCTGCTGTTCTTGACAGGTATTCTGAATAAGACTTGAAGAAGTCAGAGAGTTTTGCAAAGATTGAGAAAAAAGGAAGCCTGAGGTTGGATAGTTCTGCAAAGAACCCTGCAATAGAATAACCAACAGCACGATTGATAGGCAAGAGAAATAACATGCAAGCCAATGTAATTACAAAGAAGCCGCTTGCATAACCAAGAACTAGTTCTATGCTTAGTGGCGAGCTAAGAATGTATGAGAAAAGAAAGACAGCTGCAAACAAGCCAATAACAAAAAACTTTGCGCCTTTTACAACCATTGAAGCAGAAATTGATTCATTGTAATTAATGCCATAGAGTTTTTTGAGATTTAAAGATCTTAATGCTTCTGCACCAAGCTGTATAGGGGTCAATGAACCGTAAAAAGAGGCAGCACCAACCGCAATCGTTTTCCTGAAACTGAGCTTTGTGTGCTTTTTTATAACATAAGACCATGAAAAGAGCCAAATTATAACTGAAAGCACGAAAAAAAGGCAAGCTACTAACAAAAAAAAAGCATCTACCCCAAGTAAAACACTGCTAGCGCCTGTAAGAGTACACCCAACGCCAAATACAACAAAAAGCAAAATTATGAAGATAATTGCTTTTCGAGCATAAGAATCCAAAAAAATCACTTGCTCAGATCATCCGATATTTTATTTGCTGCTTCTACAGCATCGTCTGCTGACTTGCCAAACAATAGCCTTAACACTGAGTGAGTAATAGAAGAAATATCATCCTCCTGCAAAGGGAAAATCGTTATAGTGTTTCCTGAAACTTCTACTCGTTCTTCCTCTGAAGGCATTTCAACCTTTAGGATTACACTATCAGGATTCCCAAGCAGGAGGTTACATTCTTCGATAGAAATATCTTTGCCTTCATTGTAGCTTCCCTCGTTAGTATAACAACCAGCCATAACCTCTTCTTCATTAAAGACTCTTGCAATAACAACCGAGTTCCTGCCTGTGTAAAGCAGAACTATGTTAGACCTTGTAATGACATCAGTCATCTTTGAATTCAGCGAACTTGAAATTTCTGTGAAGGAAGGAGAAATAATGAATGTTTCGTTTGTTGCTAAACCCTGTACATGTGTAGTTGGTTTCATTGAATCAGAAATAAAGTGAATACCGTAAATCTCTTCTTCTCTTATTGAACCGCGGTTAATGTCGCTGAATATAACCAGGACAAGGGCAATAATTACTCCGAGGATTATTACTGTGAGGATTGTGTTTCTGTCCATGTGCAATCACTAAATCAGATAGTAACTAAACTAAATGCGAAATTAATAAAAACAACTGCC
>CAZEVB010000108.1:0-3413 GCA_964515835.1 uncultured archaeon
ATAGTGTTAGTTTATTCTAACATTATGTTATATTTATATAACAAGTTGTATTTAAGGGTTTCGGTTACTTTATTCTGCAACCTTGCAGAGAACAGAAGAGTTTACTGGAAGCTCGAATAATCAGTTGTTGAACATGTACCCTATTCTGGTTATGTCAAATATGTTGCCGAACCTGTTTGCTTCGTTTTCAAGTTCTGTTGCCTGCTGGTCCAGAATGGAGAGGGTCTCAGGATCATCAACGCCTTTCTCAATTAGCCTTTGTCTTGCTTCATCAAGTTTTTGTGATCTTTCTTTTAGTTTTCTTGCATAATCCCCGTTTCCGAGCATGTAACTGAATAAGTCAAGTTCCTTTCGGTCTTCACTAGTGTTTTCTGCTGTGTCGCCTAATTGATTAGCAAAAGCAGGGTCTTCGTCATACCACTTGTTAGCAATTTCAAATAGTTCTCTTTCTCTATTACCTGCTTCTGAAACACCAAACCTTCTGCACATGTTATTCACCATTTTTCCTGCTATTTCTTCAGGATTTTCCTGCATCTCGTAACAATTGGTTACTGCCTGGTTCTTTGCCTCGCAGTCCAATGCAACATCTGCCTTGCATCTTGCTATCTCAAATTTGTACTTGTTCATTTCCGAGAGAATCCTTGATGACTCCATCCTGCATTTAAGTTCCATTTCTTCTTCCTGAGGCATTCCCCTCATCATGTCTTTGGTGTATGTCTCAACTATCTCGTCATCAGTCATCTCGCACAGCATTTCCGGTGATGGCCCCATCATCTGGTTATTCTGGTTTTGTTGTGTATTGTTTTGGTAAGGTTCATTATAATTATTCTGGTTCGGATCATTGTATCCTTGGTCATTGTAATTGTTATAATTGTTCTTGTTGTCTTGAACCGGGCAGTCTCTCGGGCAGATGCCGTCTTCTTCTCCTTCTCCGCAGATGTTGTCTCCGCAGATTACTTTGTCTTCCAAGAAAATGTTTGTTATGGCTGTGATGAATCCTGTCATAGTGTTAATGAAAATCGGTGCTGTAGTTACTTCTGGTGCAGGTTCCTCTGCAGGAGGTTCTTCATAAGGTTCATCTTTTGGTTCTTCGTAAGGTTCTTCTATTGGAGGTTCCTGATAAGGATCGTCTCTTGGTTCCTCATAAGGTTGTTCAGGACACATCCAGTTGCCGTTTTCACAGTATGCTCCGGCGTCATTTGCACAGCGTGGTGCCTGACCAGGACATTCTCTGAGTGTATCATCAGTTTCTTCCGGGCACATCCAGCCGCCGTATTCGCAGTATGGTTTGGCGTCATTTGCACAGCGTGGCGGTTCTCCTTGGCATTCCCTGGCTCCATCTCCGTTTGTATTATCCACAACAATGTTCTGGTTATTTACATTATCGTAACGCATACAGTTCCACATATTCCCGCGGCATTCAAGAACTTCTCCGTCAGGACATCGTGGCTTGTCATCTTCCCTGCAATAATCTTGTGGAGCTGAACCCATCTTGCAATCCCAGTAATCTCCATAACATTCGGGCCAGCCATTAGGTCCGCAGTCTGGCTTGTCTTCTTCATTGCATCCGCCTCTAGGGCCCCCATAACCGCCAAAGTCAGGCAATCTGATATCTATTCCCTTGTCTTGATCTTTCCATTGGTACATTTCCTCGCACTTTTGTCTGAATTCAGGAATCTGTTCTCTAATGCTTGCTTTCATTTCTTCCATCATTGCTTTTCTTTCTTCAATCTCAGGGGATTGTTCAGCCATACAGATTTCAATAACAATTTCTTTTGTAATCTCTTCAACAGTAATCGTTTCAGGGTCATAACCAAGTTTTTTCATTGCCTTTTTGGTGTTCGGCGGTAAAGGAATTTGTCCGCCGCTGAATCTTGAACAAAACAATTCTGGATCACACAGGACCAATTCTTCAGATAACATGTCACAAACATCAGAAGCTTCCTGTGACTGTGAAATAACTGTACTCATTTCTAGCACGAGACTATCTTTATCATTTTTACATCCGTCAGCAAACCTCGCACTGTTTAATGAAATCCAGTTGTAAGCAGCAGTCATGTTCTCGATAATCTTTTCCTGTCCAACGTACTCTGGATCAGCAATGCTCATGTCAAAGATTCCGAAGTCTGGTCCTTTTAGTCCAAAGTCTGGTCCCTCGTCATAGTAATCGTCACCAAAGTCGTTGCCGGGCATTGGAGGACTATCGTCATAGCCGTCGTAATTATCTTCAAGTGCAAAGGCAATGCCTGAAAAAAGAACCAGAAGAACAGTTATTATCAGTAGGTTTTCTATTCTCATTAGCTATATTTACTTCTTTATTATATATAAAGTTGTTGAACTGGTTATTTTTCATTTTTACTCATGATTCATTCGCTTTATCGTGTTTTGCAAAGTGTTAAATATTTTAGAAACACTATTCTTTTATGAAGACATTTGTGCTGGCTTGTTTGTTAATCCTTGCCTTGATGCTGTCCGGTTGTGACTTAATTACGCCGAAAGGAGAACCCAAAATAGAGCTTAAATCAGTTATTCCTGTTGCTCCAGGAACAACAATCCAGATTACTCAACCGTTGGAAGTTAATTTGTCTGATTCAAAGAGACTGCAGGAAGTTCTTGCCAACAATCTTGAGGTAAAGGAGGTTCCTGAGCTGAGCCAGTTCTTTGGAAGAGTAAAATTCCTACCAAAAGAAAGCAATATAGCACTCCGCAATGGACAGGTGTGTGTTAATTTTAACGAAGACCACTTGGAGTACTTAGTCATTTACATGGACGGAATAGAACAAGTAGGTGAAACAGATTGTTTCTCTCTACCGGAAGTTCTTCTTTACAATCCTGAGGGCTGGAACTTTGACATGGTAGGAAAAGCAAAAACCATTCACGGTTACAATTCTGCTTCAGCACCATTTACAATAGAGATAACCGCAGAATCTTATTACGAGACAGCTGACTTCGCAATAAACATTTTCAAGGACGAAGCTTCTTAATTAACCAGTTCTTTTTGAACTAATTCTTTTTGTCGCACACAAACATGATGTGCGGGTATGGCAGCCTTGAACACATTTCTATTTGGTTGACAGAAAAACCGATTTTTGTTAATAGTTCTTCCCAGTTATCTGCAGACCTGCAGGAGATTCTTTCCCAGCAGACAAAAAGGTCATGAAAATAATTCCAGTAATACTTCCAGAGTGGTTTAGTATCTATTTCCTTGATTATTACTCTGCCACCTTTCTTGAGATTCGAAAAAATCTTTAAAAGCAGTATTTCCTGTTCTTTTGGTTTAATGTGATGAAGAAGATCATTCATTATTACGACATCACTCTTCTTTAGTTCATCTGCTTTAGTAACGTCCTGTGCAAAGAAAGACACGTTCTTTATCTCTTTTGTGAGTTCCTGTGCTACGTCCATGCTCTTCT
>CAZEVB010000109.1:0-3404 GCA_964515835.1 uncultured archaeon
TTTGCCAGGTACTGCAGAACAGACTACTGTGCAGGAGTCAGTAACGGGACTTCTGCTTTGGAGCTTTGTCTGCGTGCACTTGGAGTAAAGTCTGGTGATGAAATAATAACAGTTCCTAACACATTTATCGCGACAACTGAGGCTATAACCGCAACAGGTGCAAGGGTAAAGTTTGTTGACGTGTATGAGGATACTGCTTTGATGGATGTAAGTGCACTTGAGAAGGCAGTTACTAAAAAAACAAAAGTCATAATTCCTGTGCATCTTTATGGTCAGATGGCAGACATGAAACTGATAAAAGAGATTGCCGACAAAAAAGACATTTTTCTGATAGAGGACAGTGCCCAGGCACACGGGGCAGAGCACTTTGAAAAGAGCCCTGGCTATTTCAGTGATGCTGCGGCTTTTAGTTTTTATCCCGGAAAAAATCTTGGGGCATTTGGTGATGCAGGTGCAGTTGTCACAAATAATTCTGAGATAAATGAAAAAATATGTCTCCTGCGCAACCACGGCAGGAAGCCTGGAGATAAATACATTCACTCTGTAGAGGGCTTTAACCACAGGCTTGATAGCCTGCAGGCAGCTGTCCTTAATGCAAAGCTCCCTTATCTGGATTCATGGACTGAAAAAAAGAGAAAAATAGCGGAAGAGTACACAAAGAGGTTCGGAAGTTTTGTTGCATGTCCTGTAGAAAAGAAATACAATAAGCACGTTTACCACATTTATCAAATAAGGCTTAAGGAAAGGGACAACCTCAAAGATTTTCTGGCAAAACAGCAGGTATCTACGGGAACTCATTACCCAATACCGCTGCATCTTCAGCCGGCTTATTCACATTTCGGTTTGAGAAAAGGAAGTTATCCTGTGAGTGAGAAACTTTCTGAAGAAACTTTATCCCTGCCAATATTTCCTGAAATGACTGCCCAGCAGATTGATTATGTCTGCGATAAGGTAATTCATTATCAGAAAAAAAAGTAGGTCAATATTTTCTGCGGCGATAAAATGAAGATTGTGATAGTAAGTCCATTTGCACCACCTGAACAGGGAGCTTGTTCCTATCGAGTGCATTCATACATTGATTTTCTTAAAAAAAATGGCCATGCTGTACAGGTTCTTTCCCCTGAAAGAAACAATGTAAAAGGTCAGGGCAGTATTCGCAGATATAATGGAATCACTGACCTCATGTCACTCGTGTTCCATGGAAAGTATGACATAGTCCTTGGCACTTCACCGCCACTAACCCACTCTTTTTTTGCATTGCTTGCTGCAAAGTTTTCAGGCAAAAAGTTTGTCCTTGAGGCAAGAGACCTCTGGACTTATGCACTCAAGAAGCTTGGCACCTACAATAAGTTCTCCCCAAAGCTTTTTGTTTACTCAATTTTCGAATTAATCAGTTACAGGTTTTCTGATAAGTTGTTTGGGGTTACTCCCGGGCTTGTTAAGGTATGGAATAAGTCACTCCCTGCAAACAAGAAAGCAGTCCTTATCCTTAATGGCACAGACACAAGTCTTTTCAAACCCTCAGAAACTGAAAGGAAAATAGCCAGATGCAAACTAGGTATAAATAAGAAAGCTGTTTTAGGTGCATATGCAGGTTCTTTCTCAGACTGGGAACTTGACACACTCCTCATGAAACTAGTCCCAATGTTTAAGTCAAGAAAAAACTTCTTTTTCCTGCTTGTTATCTCAACTGCATCCTGTCCTGAGAAGTTTGCAAAGATAAAGCAAATCTTGGGGGAAAATGGAATCGAGAAAAAGGTTTTCGTTGCTGATCTTGCAGGACTTGCTTTTGACAGAGCCACAAAAAAGATATCCAGATACCTTTCTGCTGCTGATTTTGCAGTAAGCTGCACGCCAAAAGGCTTTGATTTTTATCTTCAGGTAAAAAACTATGATTACATGGCTATGAACCTGCCAATCATTGCACTTGGGCCAAAGCAAGGGGACCTTAAACAAATATTCAAACAACACAAGATAGGTTACTATTGTGGTGGCTGGAACGAATTAAAGGAAAAAATTGGGTTTGCCGCCGATAATATTGAAAGTATGAAAAAGAGGTTCCCGAAAAACCGGGTTGTTGCTGAGAATTATTTCCTAAGAGACCGCAGCAATGCAAAGGCACTCAAAGAGTTCGAGAGTCTTGTTAGCAGACTTTAACTGCCAGATTGTACCAATTATCTTTTAAAAAGCCAAAACGTTATTATATATTATATATTGTATAGTTGTCTGTTCTTTTTGGTGAATCATTTGATAAACTGTAATGCTAAGTCAAAGTTAAAGAATATCCGGATAGACAATAAGTGTATAGGTACTGGGAAGCCATATTTTATAATTGCAGAAGCAGGCGTCAACCATAACGGCAACTTAAGGCTGGCTAAAAAGCTAGTTGACGAGGCAAAAAAAGCGTCTGACAAAAAATACTACTCAGAGGAAAATGACTTGCTTAAAAAGGAGGACATTAAACAGATCCTGAAACATACTGGAATCGTCTAGATTTCTGTATTTTTTTGGTGCTGTTAATCTGATTAGTGTAATGATGTCCATGAGTCTAAATGAAACAAAAACCAAATTCGCTTTGCTTGAGAACGACTTACTCCTTTTCGAGCTTAAGATTAAAGGGGTTTACATCTGGGATTATATACGCCTGTATGTTTACCTTGATATTCTCGAACAAAGCGGGATATACGGCAAGCCACAGGCAGCTGTTAAACCTACTTCCAATCTTCGTAAGATGTTGTTAAATTCAGTTAAGCATAGCTTCAGTAAAAACCCGTTACTCGGGAAATCAGACAAAGATGTTTTGGTCTTTGGGCTTCAAAGAAGGAAAAGGCTGTGGGATAACAAATACTGGGACATTTATACAGACCATTTACTTGAGGAACTGCCTTTTTCGTTCCTGGCGATAGAGGAATTTTATATGGGTTACAGACACATGACTCCTGCAAAGAACCCTGACTTGAATTACCTTGATTTTTTGCATCTGATAAGTTTTCCATGCAAACTATTACCAATGAAATTGAATGAATCTGAGGAGCGCGCGATAAACAGAATAACAAATCGCATCAAAGAAGATTTTGGGGTAAATCTCAAGTTAAAGAACAAAATCCTTTTTGCCCTTAAGGAACGTCTAAGATATGTTTGGATACTCGAGAAACTGCTTGCTAAGTATAAACCAAAATTAATTGTTGAGGGGTGCCACTATGCCAGCTTCGCGACAATGACTATGAATGAGCTCTGTAAAGAGAAAGGTATTCCAACAGTTGAACTTCAGCACGGGATTGTTGATAAGAACCACTTGTCTTATTCTTTTCCGAAACTAAACAGGGAGGTTGTTGTTTTTTCAGATTATTTTTTTATTTGGGGGGATTATTGGAAGAAGTTTACTGATTTTCCTATTTCTCAGG
>CAZEVB010000110.1:0-3391 GCA_964515835.1 uncultured archaeon
TCTTTTGCTTTCTTAAACTCCTCTGCAGGAGTGTCATTGGAAGTGAACATGATGTCCTCGCCCTTTATGCCTGCCCTCTCGGACAACCGCAGTTCAGGCATGGAACTACAGTCTGTGCCAAAACCCTCGTCCTTCATTATTTTAAGTATAGCAGGATTAGGCAGGGCCTTGACCGCAAAGAATTCTTTAAACCCTTCAACATTCTTAAATGCATCTTTAAGTTCCCTTGCATTAGCACGGATTGCTTTCTCATCATAAATATGGAAAGGTGTGGAGTGCTCCTTCATTATTTCAAGAATTTTTTCTTTTGTAAAAGGCAATTTTTTCTCAGACATTTTTTTTCACTTTCAGGTAAAGATAATTACAAGTTCTCCAAACGAGAAGATGCCTCGCGGATTTTTTCTACGGATGTAACAAGAGCAAACCTAACAAAACCTTTTCCGGGATTAACTCCGTTAAACTCCCTGCTGATGAGGTTACCTGGAACACAATTTATTCCCTTTTCGAGCAATAGTTTTTCAGCGAACTCTTCTTCAGTGCCAAGCTCACGCGGAACTTTTGCCCAAACAAAGAAAGTCCCATCAGGTTTCCGTACTTTACAGCCGAGCGAATCAAGCATAGGAAGAAGCGCTTCAAGCCTTTCCTTGTAAACAAGACCCATATTTTTTACAGAATCCTCATCACTGAAAGCAGCTGCAGCAGCTCTCTGGATTATGTTGGCTACTCCCTGCGTGCTCTTTCTCGCAAAAACATCAAACGGCTTCAATAGTTCAGGATTCTTTGACGCGTAAAAACCGACTGCATAACCAGTCATCATGCTCCTCTTTGAAAGCGAATTAAGAACAATAGCACAGTCCTCACTGCCCTTAAATTCAAGGACACTGTGCGGCTTTTCCCCAAAATAAAGGTCCGAATAACACTCGTCACTGACAAGGATTATGCTGTTGTCATTGCAGAAGTCAATGAGTTCACTGAATTTGTCCTTTGAATAAGCTTTTCCTGTTGGCGAATGCGGACTGTTCACAAAAAGTACCCTGCTTTCCTTAACTAGGTCCGAAGGCAAGGACGAAACATCAGGCTCAAAATCATTATCCTCAGTAATATTAAGAAAATACGGTTCTCCCCCCGCAAGAATAGTGCCCTCAGTGTAAGGAGGGTAACTCGGATTCGGAATAAGGACCTTTTCTCCGCTGTTAGGGTTTATGAAGAGCCAGGGGATATGAAAAGACGCAAACTTTGCGCCATAAGTGTTAACTATTTCCTTGTGCGAAAGTGACACGGAAAACCTTTTCTTCATCCATTGCACAACAGCTTCCTTGAATTCGCTTCCACCTGACGAATCAGGATAACCCTCTGCCTTTGTATCCTCAACAGCAGCCACGCATTCCTTACGAACAACTTCAGGAGTCGGATCAGTCGGATCGCCTATCCCGAAATCAATTATATAATCTTTCCCGAACTTTGCAGCAGCCTTCTTTTTGTTCTCATCAACCTTGTCAAAAGGATACGGACTGTTAATTATTTTTTTGAATGAAGAATTAATAGGAATCATCAAAAGAGATTTGCTGCGACATCTTTAATAAGTTAATTAAGCCAAATAATGCCAATACGGATTCCGTAAAAAAAGTACTGTTTTTAATTGTTTTCATAATCCAATATATCTGATAAAAATGAACATTGCAATCATCGGTTATGGAAAAATGGGCCTGGAAATAGAGAGGATCGCCTCAGAAAGAGAACACACAATAAAGGCAATTATTGACCCGAATGGAAACGGAACTGCCAAAGAGATCTCTGCCGAATCACTTAAGGATATTGATGTCTGCATTGATTTCACTATCGCAGGAACTGCACTTGAAAATATTGAAAAGATCTCTTCACTCGGAAAGAACATAGTCATCGGAACCACTGGCTGGTTCGACAAGATTGAAAACGCGGAAAAGATTGTCGAAGACAGCGGAACAGGTCTCATTTGGTCAGGAAATTTTTCTGTTGGAGTTAACATGTTCTTCAGGATAATCAGAAACGCGGCAAGAATAATCAACAAGGTTGATGACTATGACTGTTTTGCATATGAAATGCACCACAAGAACAAGGCAGACAGCCCAAGCGGAACAGCAGTAATGATGGGCAAGATTCTTCTTGAAGAGCTCTCATCAAAAGAAAAACTTGTTACAGATAAACTTGACCGAAAAATAGAGAAAGACGAACTGCACTTTGCCTCAATCAGAGGCGGAAGCGTACCCGGAACACATTCAATTGGGTTTGACAGCACTGCAGACACAATAGAACTAAAGCACACTGCACGTAACAGGGGCGGTTTTGCCCTCGGTGCAGTTATGGCTGCTGAGTGGATAAACGGAAAAAAAGGATTCTATGATATTAATTCATTTATGGATGAACTCTTGGAGGGAAAAAAATGACTTTATTGAAAGGAACATATCCGGCATTAATGACATGCATGAAGGAAGACGGAAACAAATTAAACCACGCGATTGACTATGACGGCTTCAAACAGCTTATTGATTACACACTAAAAGAAGGAGTCAACGGAATTGTTCCAAGCGGCTGCACAGGACACGCTGCAAGCCTGACTATTGAGGAACAGATAAAACTCATTGCATTTGCAAGAGAAAACGTGAAAGAAGGCACAACAGTAATTGCAGGAGACGGAAGCAACTGCACAAGAGAAGCAATAAGCCTCGCTAAAGAACTTGAAAATATTGGAATCAAAATCCATTTGCAGATTTCACCATACCAGAACAAGCCTACACAAGAAGGACTTTACCAGCACTACGCAGCAATCGCAGAAGCAATAAACGGAGAAATAATCGTTTACAATGTTCCCGGAAGAACAGGAAAAAACATTGAGGCAGACACGACAATAAGACTCGCAAAAGAATACTCAAACATTATTGCGGTCAAAGAGGCCTCCGGAAACATAGAACAAATAAACAAAATCAGCGAGCAGACATCTGACCTCGATTTCACTGTAGTAAGCGGAGACGACGGTCTGACTCTTGACATCATTAAAGGCGGGGGAACAGGAGTAATTTCTGTTGCAGCAAACATCGCACCAAAACTCACAAGTGAGATGGTTAACCTTGCACTCGAAAAAAAGTATGATGAGGCAGCTGCATTAAACGAGAAACTAACTGCACTGTTCAACATAATGTTCATTGAAACCAATCCTTGCCCTGCACACTATGCCGCAAAAAGATTAGGTATTCCTGCAGGAACACCAAGACTTCCTCTTGTTGAAGTGACTGACGCAAGCAAACAAAAGATTGATGAAGTCCTAAAGGGGCTTTCACTCATATAAAAGCAAACCATAAAAACAGGGTGATGACAACATGAACAAAGTCAAGTTAGGAATATTCGGAGCCACAGG
>CAZEVB010000111.1:0-1903 GCA_964515835.1 uncultured archaeon
TATAATAATATTAGATAGAATGGTTTTCCTAAACAGAATTTTGTGCAAGTGCGCTAATTGTTGCTGTTGTTGTTAGGGAAACCTCTGAACAATCTTTTTTTGGAGGAGTGTAAATGAATGTTAGAGTCAGGACTATCGATGAACTTGTTGGGAATTCTCCCATGTATGATTTCAATAATGGAATATATGCAAAACTTGAGTTCTTTAACCCAAGTGGAAGCATGAAGGACCGCATGGTAAGCCACATGCTCACAGTGTCTGAGAAACAGGGAGAAATAAAGAAAGGGGATGTGATTTCTGAAGCAACTTCAGGGAACACTGGAATAGCACTTTCAATGATTTCCGCATCACGCGGATACAAGGCAAAGATATTCATGCCAGAATATATGAGTGAGGAAAGAAAAAAAATCATCAGGGCGTATGGCGCAGAACTCGTGCTTACAAAAAGCATGGAAGAAGCAGAAAAACTAGCTGAAGAGGAAAAAGACAACAATGCTTTTTTTCTTGACCAGTTCAACAGGAAAGAAAATGCTGATGCACATTACTTAACAACAGGCAGGGAACTCATTGAACAGATGCAAGGAAATAAAATTGATGCCTTTATTGCAGGAATAGGAACAGGAGGAACAATCATGGGTGTTGCCAGGAAACTCAGGGAAAAAGGCGAAACAGAAATCATCGGGATTCTTCCTAAAGACGAGAAAAACGAGATAGAGGGAATCGGATGCTATTACAGAGGTCTTGTTCAGGAAAACAAAATAGATGAAATAATCCGTGTGAGCAACAAAGATGCAAAAAATGCGCAGGAAAAACTCATTAAGGAACATGGAATATTTGCAGGAGTCAGTTCAGGTGCAAATTACTTTGTTGCACAGGCACTGAAAGAGAAAGGCTATGAAAATGTGGCTACAATCTTTGCGGATTCCGCCGACAGGTATATAAGCAAACTGGAGTAAAAATAAGGAAGGTTTATTTAAATTATCTCAGATGAATATAATTAGCAGTTAATTGAACGAAGTCAGTGTCAAGTCAGAGGCATTCGAGCAAAGCGAGAATGGCTCAAAAGTGCCAGCTGATTTTGCAGCTGTGCTGGATTGGCAGAACGGTCATGCACCCGCCTGCAGAGCGGGATAAGGGAGTTCAACTCTCCCATCCAGCTTTCTTTTTTCTTCATAAAGCTAATTGCTAACAATTTTATTTACTTGCAGCTACTAATTATTTATGCCTGCAGCAACAAGAAAACCAAGACAACTGATTAGCCCTCAGGCGATTGAGGCAGCGCGAAAAGTTGGCGGAAACATTGGCAAAAAAGCCTGGGGTGCTGCCAAAGGAATTGCTTATGAAGGAGGAAACTGGGGATTAAGATTAGCCAGAGGAAAGAATGCGGTAGCAAGCACAATTCTTGATAAAATGGCTAAATACAAGGAAGTTAATGACAAGCATGTTGCAAGAGAATTAAGGACTTTCCCGAGAGAAAAAAGGGAACAGTTGATGATGCTGAGAGAAGAAATGCTGGCGCTTATTCGGGAAGGAAAATTTGGTTCATGGGAAGAACTAAGGGCTTATGTTAAGGGACAACACCACCCGATTGAGGGAATGGAACCGAGGAATGTTCCAAAAGAGATTTATGACAAGATTCTGACTATTGAGGAAAGGGAATCCATTTACACTTTATTCCACCCAAAGGCATTCCGTTTCAAGAGGAACTACAATCCCCACCAATAGCTTTAAAAATAATTCCTAAGAGAATAATAGTAATAGCTAATAAGAATAGCTGATTTTTTGCTGGTGAGCAAATGGGATTAAGACCGGGAAGATGTTACAATAGTAAGAAAGACCGCGCAAATACTCGCTTGGCTGTGAGAGTTCACAGAAAGAATTACATAGGCGCAGCTCCGGGACT
>CAZEVB010000111.1:2003-3376 GCA_964515835.1 uncultured archaeon
GCATTTTTCCTTTTGGATTCTTAATTCGTAACTTATTAATAAGGGAAAACACTAGTTAGTTTAGATGGAATCTATTTCGTGGTTTAGAGAAATAAAAAAAGACGACATTGGTTATGTTGGCGGCAAAGGAGCCAACTTGGGAGAGATGTCTAACCATAATTTTCCTATTCCTCCGGGCTTTGTTGTTACTGCACAGGCATACTTCAAGTGGCTGGATGAAACAGGAATAAGGAAGCGGGTTGTACAACTGGCTGATTCTATTGATGTAGAGAACACAAACGAATTAAGCGAAAGAACTGAACAGATAAGAGAGATTATTTTGTCCACTCCAATGGACTCTGAATTAGAAATAGAGATAATGAAAGCTTACACAAAGATTGGTGAAAGAAAGCTGGGTTTAGGTTCTCTGACAAGCAGCGAGGATGCTTATGTCGCAATAAGAAGCTCTGCCACTGCAGAGGACCTGCCTGAAGCAAGTTTTGCCGGACAACAGGAAACTTATTTGAATGTCATTGGAAAGAAAACTGTAGTTGAAACCGTCCAGAAATGCTGGGCATCTCTTTTCACTGCAAGAGCTGTTTATTACAGAAGCAGAAACAATTTCGAGACAAACAAAGTCGGCATTGCAGTAGTCATACAAAAAATGGTTAACTCAGATGTAAGCGGAGTAATGTTCACTGCAGAGCCGACCGGAGATGAAACCAAAATAGTCATTGAAGGGGCTTATGGTTTAGGTGAAGTTGTTGTCGGTGGAACATTAACTCCTGACAGATATATTGTCGATAAAGGAAGCATGAAGATTATTGAAAAAAAGATTGCTAAACAAACCTGGAAACTATCACGTGCATTCAAAGGAAACAAGAAAGAGGATGTTAATTCTAGGATACAAGATAAACAAAAAATTGATGACAAACAGGTCATAGAGTTAGCCAAAATAGGCAGACAAATAGAACACCACTACAAGATGCCAATGGACATTGAATGGGCAGTTGAGAATAGGGAACTGTTTATAGTGCAGGCAAGACCAATAACCACCCTTGGTTTGGCTAGAGAAGCTAAACAAGAGATTAATACTGAGGGGCATAAGGCAATTGTATCAGGTATAGCTGCTTCTCCAGGTGTCGGAATCGGCAAGGCCCAGGTTGTTCTGACACTTGATGATATCAACAAGATCGATAAGGGAGAAATCCTTGTAACAAAAATGACTTCCCCTGACTGGGTGCCGATCATGAAAAAAGCCTCAGGAATAATTACTAATGAGGGCGGCGGAACATGCCACGCGGCAATAGTCAGCAGGGAACTCGGTATCCCGTGCATCGTAGGAACCGAGAACGCAACAGAAGTTATTAAGGACAACCAAATAATTACAGTTG
>CAZEVB010000112.1:0-3351 GCA_964515835.1 uncultured archaeon
TATATTGAAAAAAACCTCCAAGCTTCTTGAAACACTTAATGGCTTTGGCTGTTTTAATATGCCTGAGTTACTTGCTTTCACCAAGAACCGCGGAAATTACAGGGATTGCCTAGATGAAGCCGGTTTTATCAGCGGTCCTTTGTTACTAAGAAAAATATTAATTAATCAAGAAATTTATGCTCAGCAACTGCAGGCAGGAGAAAGGGAAAGACTTAGGCATGAAGTCCCTAAAGCGTTTTACGGTTTCGTGGACCTGATGAACCACAAAATCAGGAGCGAACAACTTGCAAAGAGGCACGGCATGCCAATAAAAGCAAAAATAGAGTTTGCGGAACAAGAAAGGCACATCAGAGACATTGGAAAAAAGAAATAACTTGTGAGTTGCAAAGAGGATTAGCTTATTTTTTCCTTGCAACGAGAAGCCATTCCATATGAAAATGCTTTGAACCGCCATGCTCCTCAAAAACCTTTTTTTCTTCAAGACTGATAATATCAAAGAATCCTATAAAAGAATTTTTCAGTTCATCCTCCTCAAAAAAATGTATCGGTTTTCCTTTTGTTTCAAAACTATTATTTTCATATTTCCTGCCTTTTCCAAATTGCGTTTCTCCTGTGCTGAAATTGGCAAAAACAATAATGCCATTTGGTCTGACTATCCTTGCGGTCTGGCGGATCACTTCTTTTCTCTTCTCTTCAAGGAACAGATGAAGAAAGTTAAATGAAACCACTGCATCAAAATAATTATCCTGAAACTCGTTTTCAAGAAAATCCTTACACTCAATCATAATCTGCTTGGAAAGTCCCTCATCAGCAGACCACTTTTCACAAAGCTCAAGTGCTTTTCGGGATATGTCTGTAGCGGTTACCTCAAATCCCTTTTCAGCAAGATAAATAGTATCTCTTCCATAAGAAGAACCTAAATCCAGAACTTTTTTTACCTCGGTGTCAGTCAGTTCTGCGAGTTTAGTGCCGCAAATAGTAGGTCCTTTTCCCCATACAAATTTTTCTTCATCAATTCGTTCATTCCAGAATCTCTTTATGTCCATTATTTCAGCTCTTTCTTAACATACTCCATTAGGCCGCCTGCCTTAATTAGATTCTGTATGAACTCTGGCAATGGCTTTGCAGTGTATGTCTGGTTATTTGTAAGGTTTTTTATTTCTCCTTTGTCAGCATCAACTTCTATTTCATCACCCTCTTTGATTGCCTTTGCTGCTTCTTTACACTCAAAGATAGGCAGGCCCATGTTTATTGAATTCCTGAAGAATATGCGAGCAAAGCTCTCAGCAATTACGCACGAGATACCACAGTGCTTTATTGAGATTGGTGCATGTTCTCGGCTTGAGCCGCAGCCAAAGTTTCTTCCTCCGACTATTATGTCCCCTTCAGAAATCTTTTTTACAAAGTCGTTATCTGCATCTTCCATGCAGTGACTGGCTAGTTCTTTTGGATCTGAAGTGTTCAGGTAACGTGCAGGTATAATGAGATCTGTGTTAACATCATCGCCAAATTTCCATGCTTTTCCTTTTAGTTTCATTTAAGCACCTCTTTGGGATGACAAATGTATCCTTTAACAGCGGATGCTGCAGCTACAGCAGGATTGCTCAGGTAAACTTCACTTTTTGTGTGACCCATTCTTCCGACAAAATTTCTGTTTGTCGTGCTGATTGCTTTTTCTCCTTCAGCAAGTACACCCATGTGCCCGCCTAAACATGGACCGCAGGTTGGTGTGCTGACTGAACAGTTTGCTTCAACAAATATTTTGAAGAGTCCTCTTTCCATTGCCTCTTTCCATATTGCCTGTGTACCGGGAAGAATTACGCACCGCACATTAGGATGAATCTTCCTGCCTTTAAGTATCTTTGCGGCTATTTCAAGATCTTCAATCCTGCCGTTTGTACATGAACCTATGACTGCCTGGTCAATCTCTATTTTAGGAAGCTCTGAAACAGGCTTTGAGTTTGATGGAAGAGGTGGCAGCGAAACTTGTGGTTCTATTTCTGAAACATCAAAAGAGAATTCTTTTTCGTAAACCGCATCCTTGTCGCTGGCGTAAATCTCATATTTTCGGTTTACTCTTTCTTTTGTATATTCTTTTGTCTTGTCATCAAAACCGATTATTCCTGATTTTGCACCTGCTTCGATTGCCATGTTGCATATGCTGAACCTTGAAGCCATTGAAAGTTCTTCTATTGATTTTCCTGTAAATTCCATTGTCTTGTATAGTGCACCATCAACGCCAATCTTGCCTATAGTATAAAGGATAAAGTCTTTTCCGGAAACATACTCCTGTGGTTTTCCTGTGAACTCAAATTTCATACTTTCAGGTATCTTTAACCAGGTCTTTCCTGAAGCCATTGCTGCTGCTGCATCAGTAGAACCGACCCCTGTTGAGAAAGCACCGAGTGCGCCGTAAGTGCATGTGTGTGAGTCTGCCCCTATTACAAGTTCTCCTGGAGCAACCAGTCCCTGTTCAGGGATGTAAACGTGTTCTATTCCGCATCTTCCAACTTCAATGAAATTTTTGATGTCGAATTCCTTTGCAAATTCGCGCATCTTCTTGACTTCCTGCGCTGTCTTAATGTCCTTGTTTGGGGTAAAGTGATCTGGTATAAGCACAATTTTTTCTTTGTCAAAAACTTTTTTTATCCCGTGTTCTCTGAATACATCAATTGCAACAGGCCCGGTAATGTCATTAGCAAGAACGAGGTCTATGTTTGCCTCGATTATTTGGCCAGGACTGACTTCTTTCTCTCCACAGTGTGCAGAAAGAATTTTTTCGGTTATAGTCATAGTTGACATAATAAAGAAATGACTGGAGAAAACATTAAAAATGCTTCAGCGTTAGGCCAATGTTTCAATAAGTTCTAACGCCTGTTTTATTTGCTCTTCCTCAAAAAAACCCATTGTAGCTATCCTTAAACCAGTGTCTTTGTGAGTGCCTTTTCCTGCTGCTAACTGGAATCCTTTTTTATCCAACCCCTGTTTTATCCTATCCCGCTGTTGTTTATCTTTACAAAGGAAGGCAGTTACTGTCGGAGAGTAAAAACCTTTTTCAGCGAGCAACTGAAAACCCCTTTCTGTTAGGCATTTTCTTACAAATGCGGATGCTTTAGTGTGCCTTTTTTTGAAGCAGTCAAGACCAATCTTGTCAATTTCATTCAGAGACTTAGCTAGAGAATGCAGGAGAGTTACTGCCGGTGTTGTCAGTGTTTGTTTCTTTTCTTTATATTTTGTTATGTGCCGCGCAAGGTCTGCATAATAACTCCTCTTTGTTTTGCAGTTAAGGACCTCTCCTTTGCCTTGTTCGCTTAGCAAAACAAAAGACAATCCCGGCATTATGCCTATTGC
>CAZEVB010000113.1:0-2045 GCA_964515835.1 uncultured archaeon
ATTGGCAAGGATTACTTTATCTGGGATGACTATCTTTTTGGTGATGATTACCATATTGAATTGTCTTTGTTTGTAAAGAAAAGCAAGAGTGATTACATGAAGTTCGAGGAATATTACCACCAAAAGGTTTATTCTGTAACTCAGATAAAGAAGAACCTCAGGAAAGCCGGTTTTGGAAAGATACGGATTTATGGCGAGAATTTCGGCAAACCAAAACACTCTGATGAGAAGACTTATTTTGTTGCAGATTAAGTTTAGTTGCAAGCCTAAACAAAAAACAGAGTATTTAAATACATAAAAACAAAATAAGTTAGAGGTGTTTTTTGAATGAAGAGTGACGCGAGTTTTGTGGCAGCAGTGTTTGTATTATTTGTTTTTGTAGCATTCTTTTTTGGGTTTGTACCTGATACACAGCCAGACGAACCAATGGAATTCAAGAACGTTGAAAGGTTCGGTAGTTATGATGAGCTAGCCAAAGCATTCGAAGACGCGCAGAGAGGCGGCTATTACATGGGAGACATGATGTTTGGTTTAGCCGGCGGAACATTAATGAGGGAAACTGCAATGGCTGAAGACTCTGCAGCAGCACCAAAAAGCACGGGAGATTACTCGGAAACAAATGTTCAGGTTGAAGGAGTGGACGAAGCAGACATAGTAAAGACAGACGGGAAATACATTTACAATTTTTCTGAAAACAAGTTAGTGATTACTGATGCATACCCAATCGAAGGATCAAAAGTAGTTTCAATAACCCGTCTAGAGAATGTTTATCCTTCAGAAATGTTTGTTGAAGGCGACAAACTAATGTTGTTTGGCAGAGAATACAATAATTATGGAACAGAGAATACTCTAAAAGAGAGTTACTATTATGGTGGCGGAGGAACAATAATACAGGTTTATGATATTAGCGACAGGAGCTCGCCAAAGTTAGATGAAGAAATAAGGTTCGAGGGCTCTTATTTAACATCAAGACTAATCGGCAGCAATGCTTATTTTGTAATTAACAGTTGGCCGGATTATTACTGGTATTATGAGGATAATCCTCAAGATGAAGACATGATTCCAAAAATGATGATTGACGGAGAATGGGAGAGAATCGCAGAACCAACAGAAATTGGTTTTATTCCTCCGATGCCTGCAGAGAGTTTTGTTACGCTAGTGTCACTTAACTTAGAGACACAAAAAATGAAGAAAGAAACTATTGCAGGGAGTGCAGGAAGCGTGTTTGCTTCACAGGACGCAATCTACATCGCATCCACAGTCTGGCTTCCGAAAGAACCGATCCTTACAAAGGATGTTCCTATAGTAGAAGACATCGAGAAACTTATTGTAGGGGAAAACGAGACAACTGTCATAAACAAGTTTGGCTTGGATAACGGGGAAATTGGTTTTTTGGGTCAGGGAGAGGTTCTCGGACATGTTCTTAATCAGTTTTCAATGGACGAGTATAATGGTTATTTCAGGGTTGCAACAACCTTGAGGGATAACTGGATGACTGGAGAAGACAGGAGCAGTGCAATCTATGTTCTTGATAGTGAAATGGAAACAGTAGGAAAAATAACGGGAATTGCACCAAAAGAAGACATTTACTCAGCAAGGTTTATGGGAAAGAAAGCTTATCTGGTTACTTTCCGTAAAACAGATCCCTTCTTTGTTATTGACCTTGAAAATCCGAGAGAACCAAAGATTTTGGGTAAACTGAAGATACCTGGCTATTCGGATTATCTGCACCCTATTGACGAAACACACATAATCGGAATTGGCAAAGACACGATAGAGTCGGCTTATGGCGACTTTGCATGGTATCAGGGAATCAAAATGGCTATCTTTGATGTGAGTGATGTATCAAACCCAATTGAAATGCACAAAATAATTATTGGCGACAGGGGAACTGACTCATATGCATTGAGTAACCACAAGGCATTCCTTTACGATAAAGAAAAGGACCTATTAGTGATACCTGTAATGTTGGCCGAAATTCCTGAAAGCGAAAAGAAGCCTGGAGGAGAGGAAAACATTAGCCCTAGTTACGGGGAATATGTGTT
>CAZEVB010000113.1:2145-3318 GCA_964515835.1 uncultured archaeon
CCGAATTTTGTTGAGTTATTGCCAAGCGTAATGATTCTAATTGGTTCTGTTGCAGTTTACTCTTTCCTCATTTATCATTTTTACAGGCTGGTTGCAAAACAGGATATCTTTGAAATAAAGATGGATAAATATCATAGAGCAGAACCGGGAATGTTAACATGGATAATTAACAGGATTCTATCGTTCTTCAAGTACGGGATTATTTTCCCTTTTGTTGTTTTCCTTTGGTTTGGAGGGTTTTCTGTTCTGTTGTTCTTAATGGCAAAGAATCTTGAAACCGCACAAATACTAATGATTTCGGCTACCTTTGTGGCAGCAATAAGATTAGTGTCTTACTACAGAGAAGACCTCTCAAAAGACCTGGCAAAAATGATTCCCTTTGCCTTGCTTGGTGTTGCACTAATTGACCCAACATTTTTCTCACTGGAGTTATTCTTCCAGAGAATAGACACGATAATTCTTTTTGTTCCTCAGGTAATCACTTACGCTACTTTCGTGATTTTCCTTGAATGGATTCTGAGGATCCTGGTTTCAGTAAAACGTCTTCTGTTCGGAACAAAGAAAGAGATTGCAGAAGAAGTACTTGTATAATATTAAGGAAAACTAAAAACCAAGATTAATATACAAGTTTCTAGTTCTGTTTATCACAATGAAAATAAATATTTTAGTGTTAACTTTAGTGTTTGCTTTGCTATTAAACTTCGGTTATTCACAGGAAATCAAGGCAAATGAGCTTGGCGATTGCCTGCAAAACGAAACACAGGAAGAACGACTCTTCTGTGCAATAGATCTAGCTGACAGAGGCATACTAAACGAATCTATTTGTGTACCCCTCGAAGGAAGAAAAGTACCAAAACAGGATTGCTACGACTTCGTTGCAACAATGAGAATCGCAGCATGCGCCATGAACGAAAAAGCTACTCCGAAAAACTGTTACGCCAGAGAAATAACTAAAGGAAAAATAAGCGAAGAATTCTGCTCTACTCTCGGAAGAGAAAACCAGAGAGGATTATGCGCAATAGCCTTCGAGGAAAACAAGTTTACATATTACTTTAACAGGTATCTGGCGTACATTGCAGCAATAATTGTCTTCTTTGCAGTGCTCGCAATTGGCACTGTATACTTACGAAAAAGAAGACTCTCTAACAAAGGACAATCTTCACTCGAATACTT
>CAZEVB010000114.1:0-3190 GCA_964515835.1 uncultured archaeon
GGAGGAACAACAGGTTCTGAAGCACGGTATCCGAGGGTAAGCACAGTAAGTGGTTTGTAAGAGGGAGGAATGTTAAGTAGCTTTGCCAGTCCTGATTCGTCAAAGGAGCTTATCCATAAAGAACTTATCCCCAAGGATTCTGCACAATAAATCATGTTCATCATAGCTGCTGCCGCATCTTCATAGAGAAAACGGTGCTCGCCCTTTTCGGCAGTGGTGGTGTCATGTTGTGAGATTACACCCACTTTCCTTGCCCTTTCAATATCGCCGATTATTGCTATCGAAACAGGGGCTTCTTTTGGTTGCGGTTGACGGGCTATGTGCGCAAGTTTTTCACGCAAATTTTGGGACTTAATTACAAGGTATTCCAGCGGCTGTATATTGCGCGCCGAAGGACTGAAACGCGCGGACTCAAGAATTTCAGAAAGCATGTTGTCTCCCACTTCTTTATCAAGAAAATTCCTGACTGTGCGCCTGTTCCTGTTCAGGCCCCTCCAAAGATGCCTGTACCTCTGTTCATAATCATTCAAATCAATGCCATTATTGTGAAGCCCTTCAGCTAAGCTATCGTAGTCACTAAACAAGATTGTTTTTGCTTCAGGAAACATTTTAGTTAGCTGTTTGATATTTATCTCAGTGTCGTCCACAATTATTGCATTATCCACATTATGTCCAGACATTGAAAAAAGCACAGAGTAAAGCTCCGGCTTGACTGAATTCATTTCATAAGAAGTATAAACAGCATCAAAGTCATCCCTATAAGAAAAGAGCCTGTTAAGGTATTCATCTCGCTCACGAACTGTATTGGAGATAACCTGACAATTATGTCCGAATGCACGAAGAAGCCGCACAACTCTTTTTATTTGAGGATTTGGAGTGTAACTGGAGAACCACTTTGCTTTCATTTGTTCCATCGAAATTGCCGGATCATCAACTGCCTTTAGAGTTTCGCCCCAAAATTGTTCCTCACTAATCAGCCCCTTAGAATAAAGATGTATCGCGGAGTCTTCACCCCGATTTTTTGTTGTAGAAAAATGGGTGGCGAGACCTGTTTCCCCAAGTTTGTTTTGTCTGTTAAAATATACTCCGTTAAGGTCGAAGTAAATGGTTTTTCTCTCCATATTGACAATTGCACAAAAGAAACATTTATTTAGTTGTTACAACCTATAGGTTGTTGTATGGATATAGATACCTTCTGCAAAGAGCTCGGACTTAATGTATACAAGAGAAAACTTTACTCGTGTCTGCTTAAGCAAGGCAATGCAAATGCCACTGAATTATGCAAAAAAACAGGTGTTCCTTACGGCAAGGTTTATCAGGTGCTTAATGAAATTGAAAGCCAGGGACTCATTTCAGTAATGTTCTCAAAACCAAAGATATACTGTGCAACAGAACCAAAAATTGCTTTCAAGAACCTGCTTGAGAAAAAGAAGGAGGGAATAGAAGAAAAAATTAAACTACTAAAAAACCTCGAAAAATTGCCAAAACACCAGACAGTCGAAAACAACATTATAGTAGTAGGCGGGAGGGAGCAATACCTGAGAATGTTAAAAGACATGATAGACAGAACCGAAAAAGAATTTTATGCCATGTCTGGGCGGTTCGGCTATGCATTAACCCCAATAAGAATAGCATTTGTACGGCTCTTAAAAAGAGGATGCAAACTACACATGATAGTAAGAAAAGTTGACTCAACTAACAGAGAAATGATAAAAGAGAGAATAAAATATGGTGCAGAAGTTAAGATGCACAATCTTGAAGGCATGAGATTAAGCATAAGAGATAATAAAGAAGCTATTATGTCTATCGTAGAGCCTCACACAAAGGAAAGGATTTCCATATACACAACAAATAAAGCATTTGTGAAATCAATGAAAATACTCTTTAAGTCTATTTTAAAAGAAGGAAAAAGAGTTCTATAAAAAGATAAAGAGAAAGTATAAATATACGGAATCCTTCTTTAATTATTATGAACGGAAAGCCCAAAGTTCTTGTGCGTCCTGAAGATGTGAAGCCTACCTTACCTAACTTCAGGATGCGAGGTGTCTTTAATCCCGCAGGCATACGACTGAAAGACGGCAGGATAATGCTTTACGCAAGAATTGCCGAGACGCCGAAGCATGGGGAAACTGTTTTTCTTGCCCCAAGATTTTCAGGTACAAAAAAAATGGAAATAACTATAGACAAAATAATGAGGAAAAAAATGGAGTTTGACGACAAGTGGTACATCACAAACGAGAAGATTGCGCGGCTACCAACTATCTCTCACATGAGAAAAATACTTCTTGACGAGTCAGGAATGTATGTGGAGGAGATAAGCGACAAACCCGATTTCTATGGCCTGAAGGACGACGGAGACTTTGGAGTTGAGGATCCGAGAATTACCTTTTTTGAGAAAGAGAAGAGATATGCAATGACTTATGTTGCGATCTCAATGAAAAGCGGAGTCTCAACATTCCTTGCATTATCCAAGGACCTCAAGAACTGGGAAAGAAAAGGCATACTCTTTGCACAGCAGAACAAGGATGTGGCTATTTTTCCTGAAAAGATAAACGGTTATTATGTTGCGCTGAACAGACCGGAAGGCACAATGATATTTGACAAGCCAAGAATCTGGATTTCTTATTCAAAGGACCTAATCTTCTGGGGAAAAGACAAGCCAATCATAATGCCGAGGCCGCACTCGTGGGACTCATTAAGGATTGGCACAGGCACGGTTCCACTCAAGACAAAGAAAGGGTGGCTTGTATTCTACCACGGGGTCAAAGAAGTAAATGGCCCGAAGCCGCGCAAAGTCTACTGTGCAGGCGCATTTCTCCTAGACCTCAAGAGACCGGATAAAGTTCTCGCAAGAACTCCTGTTGAAGTACCCCTGTTAAGACCGGAACTGCCAAGCGAAAAAGAAGGATTTATCAATGAAGTTGTCTTCCCGACTGCAGCAATCCCAGATAAAGACGGAAAGAGCATACTCATTTATAGCGGTGCGGCAGACTCATCTACCACAGTAAGGAAAATGAGCATTAACAAGATTATTAATTCACTAGAAAAAGTCTCTCAGGCAGATTATTGTTAAGTAAAAGGAGCAGCAGAGTGTAAGCCGCCTTCTGTTACCGCAGCAGAACATTAAATCAAGCCCTGCTTTTAATACGGTGCTAGCATTCGACTAAGCCTCTCGAAGAGTTGCACCCAA
>CAZEVB010000115.1:0-3098 GCA_964515835.1 uncultured archaeon
TCTCCGGTTGAAATCTGTATTACTACTCCCTGGGTAAGTGTAACAATGAATAATGCGGTCATGAGCACACTTATTGAGGCATAGAAGACCACTGCAAAAATCTTTTTTGTTAATGTTTCCATAAGCTCACTATTGTTTTTTGTTCTATAATAATCTTTCTTTTCAGAATACTTCTATTTCTGGATAGACCACAATTCCATCTTTCTCGAAGGTTAGTGCACATAACTTGTTAGTGTGCTTTGTTGCCCTCATTTTTAGTATCTCTAAGCTGTGAACCCTCGTGCTCTTGTCTTCTTTCTTTTCATAGTAAAGCGAAACAACTGCATCAGTCAGAAAGCCGATTCCTCCGGCAGTACTTTCAGCTGCTTTTGGAGACATCTCTGAAATAATTAGTGATGTGCACTGCCATTTCTTTAACATGTCAAGAAACTCAAGTGTTTTTATTCTCTTTTCATAATCATCCTTGAATAACATGCTGTAAGTGGTTACTGAGTCAACTACAAGTCTTTTTGCTCCGATGTCTCTTATAGTGTCTCTTATTGTTCCTCCGCCTTCATCAAGCAGTTTTGTTATCTGGTGCGGTTTGTACTCAATGGTCCTGAACAGGTTCTTTTTTTCGAGCGTCTCAAAATTCCAGCCAAACTCCAGATAATGTTTGTATAATGATTCCCTTGTTTCTTCGAATGATATCAGTATCCCGGGTTCCTTATAGTTCATTGCACCACTGTAAATGTATTGCAAAGCAAAAGTGGTTTTTCCTGTTCCTGCGTCCCCGGTAACAAGGACAGTAGAGTTTTTTTCAAAACCCCCGGAAATCAATTCATCCAGTCCTTCTATGCCTGAGGGGACTCTCTCAAGTTTCTCGATTTTTCTTTTTTCAATAGTTTTTTGCATTTCTCTCTAGTTCATAATGGGCATTATGGAATTTAAAGGTATTGGGGTTTATTTTAATTATGGTCAACCGAGGTATTCAGAAGAGTGATAACAATCTAAACGAGATTGAAAATTATCTTTACGAAGGTAGGGAACTATACCTGCATATAAAGGACAAGCTTGATGGTTTTGGAGCTAATTATCTTAGTCTCTTTGTGATTAATCCGGAGAAATTCACTAATGCCACAAAAGAGCTTGTAAAAGTGCTTTGTGATGATCATTCCCTTAACGGAATTTATCTGACAGTAAACAAGCCTTATAATACTCTGGTTGATTCTTTCAATGAAAGAGGAATAGATGTTAACAAGCTTCTTTTCATTGATTGTGTAAGTCAGAAACTCAACCCCGCAATCGAATTAGACGGGAAATATTATTTCATTGAAAGTCCCTCAGATTTAACTCAGTTAGAGATTTACCTGCAGAAAGCCATTGCAGACATGCCTCCGGGAGAAATATTCATTATCCTTGATTCTATCTCTACTTTGTTGGTTTATCACAAAAAAGAGATTGTCGAAAAATTCATTCATCTTCTGGCAACAAAAGTAAGAAGAAAGAAGGATGCACGCGGAATTCTGATTGCAGTGAACTCAAAAGGAGAAGGGGATTTCATTGATTGCATTTCTCAGTTTTGTGATTATTCGATTAGGATAGATTAAAAAACTAAAATGCTGTTTTATTCTTATGTCTAAATCCTCTAAACCTTCTATTGATGCACGAACTTCTTCAGGAATCCCTGGTTTGGATGCCCTTATTGGTGGAGGAATTCCTGAAGGTAACCTGGTTGTACTCAGCGGAGATCCAGGAAGCGGAAAATCAGTTTTCTGTTGGCAGTTCCTTTATGAAGGTGCTACAAAGTATAATGAGAACGCTGTTTACGTCAGCTTAGAGGAGTCAGATAAAATAATTATAGGTAATGCAAAACGCTTTGGATGGGATTTTCAAGAGCTCGTATCCAAAAAGAAAATGAAAATAGTTACTGTTGAATTATATGATTTCGAGAGACTAAAAAACGTGATTGAAGACACAATAAGGAGCATTGGGGCAAAGAGAGTTGTTATTGACCCAGGAGTAATTTTCAGGCTATTCTTTGACCGTGAACTGGATGCAAGAAAGAGGATTGTTTCTCTTGGAAAAATGCTGAAGAAAATCGGTTGTACGACAATCATTACGAACGAAATTGCGCTTGACAAGATGGCCTCTCTTTACGGGCTTGAAGAATATGTTTCTGACGGAGTTATCCTGCTTTACCACACAAAACTCAAGAATCGTTTTGTCAGAAGCATCGGAATACTAAAAATGCGTAACACTGTTATATCAGAACAACTAAAACCAATACAGATAACCAGCAAAGGCATCAAAGTATTAAGCAAGGCCGAGTTGTTTGCCGAACTTTAGGTGTTTGTTTGCCAAAGAAAAAAACCGTGAAAAAAGCCAAGACTTCAAAAAAGAAAAAGAAGAAAGTGGATACAGCTATTGAGATAATTGACCTGGGGGAGTACAAGAAAACAAACCCTGAAAAGAATTTCTTGTCGCAGGCAGAATTGGAGTTATTGGTTTCAAAAGAACAAAAAACAGACCTTATTATTGAGCGGGAACTATCAGACCTAGATGACTCTTATTCTTTACTTGTTTTGGCCAGTCCACAATCTTATGCTGAGATAAGGCTGGGGATAATCAGACGTTTTGCAAAACAAAAAGGAATCTATGTCACATTGAACAGCACATACTCTGCTTTAATTAAAGAGTTTAATCTTCACAGAATCAAAATAGAGGAAACGTCTTTCATTGACATGATTTCCAGCATGACTAACATAGGCGAAGTGGCAAAGAAAGGTGTTGCATACCTCGAATCAGCTACAGACTTAACAGAACTGGTTTTGCTAATTGACAAGAACCTAAGCAAGTTTGTTGTGGGATCTTTCCTGATTGTTGATTCTGTTTCTACTCTATTGGTTTATAACGAGCCTAAAGAAGTGGAAAAACTGGTTCATGTTTTAGTCGGAAAAGCAAACTCATTTAATAGCCGTTTGGTTCTGTTGATGGTTGACTCAAAAGAGCACGAAGGCATAATCGAAACAATCGGCCAGTTTTGCACCCGCGTAGTAAAAATAGATAAAATAAAAATTTAGAAAATCACTTTCTTGTTGAATGTTTCAGTAAAACCA
>CAZEVB010000116.1:0-3092 GCA_964515835.1 uncultured archaeon
AAAAGATTTATTCAAAGAACTTGCTGTTGTTGACGAGTTTGATAGTTACGATGCAATTGTTGTCGGGAGAGAAGTAAGCGACCCATGGAGATACGGAGTGCTTTCTTTTAATGAAGATAAACTATTGACAGGCATTGTTGAGAAACCGGTTCCGGGAAAAGAACCATCCAACATAATCAATGCAGGCATATACAGGTTCAACAAAAAGATTTTTGGTGCGATAAAACTGACTGAAGTCAGCGAGAGAAACGAATATGAAATTGTTGACTCGATAAAGGTAATGCTTAACGCAGATGCAAAAATAAAAGTCAGGAAATACGCTGGCAGATGCATTGATATCGGAACAAAAGAAGACCTTGAGAAAGCAGAGAAACTATTTGAATAAAACCGTTTGATCACCAAACAAAACAAGAGACACAACAACCAGCCCTACCGAACTTTTGCGAAAAGTTCGAGCAAAACAGGCTGGAGTCGTCAGTGCCATGCCGCTGCATGGCACGCGGATCCACCCTACGCAATAGGTGTCAGAAAGAGAAGCAGCCGCCGGGTTGGAGGATAACCGCCTTTGTCTTTAGGATGCTTTTCTCTATCTTGTGTTTGAATTCTCTCGGATCTGCCTTTATTTGTTCAAAAGTATCATAGTGCATCGGGATTGCATAATCAGGTTTCATCATTTTTATTGCCCGTACTGCATCAACAACATCCATTGTCATTTTTGCGCCGCCGACAGGCAGGATAGCGACATTGGATTTTATTTTTGAGAACATTTCAACAAGAGAAGTGTCTCCTGCGTGGAAAACACTCTTGTTTCCGATTGTCATAAGATAACTCAAAGGATAGAAAGAGTTATGGTGATGAGCAGGATAACAATCAATGTTAACGCCTTTTATGTCAATCTTGTCAAAACCATTAACCGACTTTAGGCAGGTCTGCGGCAAATCAAGTTTGTTGAGCACCGACTCATGTCCAACAACAAAACAATTATTGTTCTTAGCTATTTTTTCGATTGTGTCTTTTTCAAAGTGGTCAAAGTGCTCATGGGTTATCAGAATCATGTCGGTATTTTTAAGCGCATCTTTAAGAGGCGGGCATTTAACTAAGGGTTTGAAAGCAGCCCTCTCAGAAGAATCGTCTCTCGTATAAGGGTCAACCAGAATATTTTTTTCACCGCAAGAAATTTTGAAAAAAGAGTGCCTGAAAAAATTAATTTTCATTTTGTTGCTCGCAGGAGGAACCATATTATCAATAAAGCGAGAAGTTAATTAATAGCTTCCTCTTTTTTAGACAAAAAACAAGAGAAAAGCGCCATGAAAAGAATTTTAACTCAGGAAAAGATTATATTATAGAAGAGATAATTAGTTGTCGTGATGCATGTGAGAAAACTGTTAGTTGTTTTTGCGATGCTCCTTATTGCGGTTAATGCGTGGTCTGTTTTCGTTGACCACAGTTACATAAAAATAAATGTTGACAGCCAGGGAGACGCGACAATAAGCGAGAACTATTGGCTGATTTTTGAGAGCACAGAAGACGAAGCTGCTTTTGAAGAAGCAAAAGAAAGAAACCAGACAAGCATCAGTTCATGGAACGCTGATTATGAGTGGTTCTTTCCGAAGTTTGGGAACATCCTAGAAGATGAAATGAAAATAAAGACCTCTAATATTATTTTTGGCGAAACAGAAAACAAGTTGGTTCTCGAGTACACTATCCGCACCAAGTTCGCTAACCTTACCAGAGAAGAAGCAAGAGTCTCGATATGGAAAATTCCTGACACGGTTTTCTATAAATACCTGAGTGGTGGGACTTACACTATTCCTGCAACAACAAGAATAGATATTATTGTTCCTGAAAACGCGGAAATAAAGAAAGAGGTTCTTGGCTCTTCACTGCAGGCAACAAAAAATTCTGTTGGGCTTGAAGGAACTTCGACAAAAGAAATAACTATAGAATATGAAATAAAGAAACCGATTAGCACGAGTGTAGAAGAATTCACACTACTTGAACTCCTTGGTAATGAAACAATAATAATGATTGTAACTGGCCTGACAATAATCCTTGTCGTACTCACCTTATGGAAAGGTAAGGAAATAAACAACAGGATTGAAAATTATATTGTGGACCACACTAAGCTTGAGAAAGAAGAGGATGAAGAAATAGACATAGAAGCTTAACAATTTCTGCAATTACCATTCTTTAGATAAGCTCCGCAGTCGGGGCACTTTTTCTTTAACACAAAATGTTTCTTTATCTCTTTATGCATTATTCCCTTGAAAGGAATTTTCAGGGAAGAAAGAACATTCTGTAAACTATAATCATCAGTAATTACTTTTGCATTGGTTTCAATGGCAAGAGCCAGAACATCCATGTCCTGACCTGAGAGTTCTGTGTTAAGTTTCTTTGCGCACTGCTTTGCCTTTTCAACTGACTCTTGAGAAGGGTTCTTAATGGAAAGAATTTTGTTCTTTAGGGCGTTGTCTGCCATTAGCCTGCTGATCAGATCTTTAAGTTCAGAGAAAACAGATGAAGGCAAAATGTAATCAAATTCCTTTGAAAACGAAAAAAGAGGGTCGTTTATGATTGCCCCTGCATCAAAGATAATCATTTTATTTTTCTTATTAGTCATAATAAATAATAATTTAATACATTCACAGGTTTTAAAAATAAGGTGCATGAATGGAATTAGCTAATCTTGCGAAAGAACTGAGTGATATAGAAAGAAAAACACTCGAAGCACTTTCTATTGAAGGGTATGCAACCATAACTTCGGTTTCTGAGAAAACAGGAATAAACATTGATTCTGCTAGAAGATCTGCGGAATGGCTTAGGGAAAAATGCTTGGTAGATGTGCATGAAACAAAAACCTCGCGATTTGCACTTACGCCTGAAGGCAAAAGAGCATTCAAAGAAGGATTAGCAGAAAACACATTGCTCAGGATTTTGACCAAAGAAGGAAGCATGAGTTTCAAAGAACTGCAGGAAAAGACCGGTTTCTCACAACAGGAATTTAACATTGCATTGGGAGAGAACAAGAAACTTGCTTACCTTGTTTTCAACAAGGGCAAGGTAGAAGCCAGCGGAGTCAATGAGGATGTAGA
>CAZEVB010000117.1:0-2854 GCA_964515835.1 uncultured archaeon
GCAACAAGAAAGTCACTGAAGACCATTGTATTATTGCTCCGGAATCCCTAAGCGCAATTTTTAGGTCTTCTATGCTAAGCCGAACAAACATGATAACATAGAACCAGATTCTTGTTTATAAGGATTTCTCGTCAGAATATCTTTTTGAAGCGGGGATCCCATAGCGGCAATTGGGCTGCGTTCAGGTCGCAGTGGCTTAGTGCCTCCGGGGGTTCGAGTCCTCCTCCCCGCATTATTTAAACAAGTTAGCTGGATTTTTTTTCTTTCTCAATATCTTTTTTGTAGACTATAGTTCTGTAAGGGAAAGGTATTTCTATTCCTTCCTTATCGAACCTCTTTTTGATTGATTCTGTAAGTTCAAAACTTGTTATCTTTGCATCCGACTGGTTTTCTGCCCAATAATAAAGGCGCATGTTTTGCGTGAAGTCACCTAATGTGGTAAGCCTGACAAGCATTATTTCGTCTTTCTTCAGAAACTCGCTGTCCTTTCCTTTGACTTCTTTCATAACTTTCGAATTTTTATTTGCTTCTTCCAGCATTATTTTCCTTGCCTTATCGATGTCGGAATCGTAGCTGATTCCAATATCCAAAGTACTGAGAACCTTGGGATCTTTTATGGAGAAGTTCTTTATGGACAGGTCATTTATCTTTGAGTTGGGAATTATTATTCGTATATTCTGCCACGTGTTTATGACTGTGTGCCTCAATGTTATGTCCTCAACTTCGCCATACTCATTTTCGATGGTTATCTTGTCTCCGACTCTGAACGGCCTGAAAATCGCAATGAATATTCCTGAGATAATGTTGGAGAATGTCTGCTGTGCTGCAAAGCCCACGACAACAGCAAGTATTCCTGCAGAAGCCAGAAGAGAGACTCCGAGGGCGGAGAAACCTGGTATCATGCTTCCCGCAAGAACTATCGCGAATACATATATAAGGAAAACCGCAAGTCTTCTGAGGATAAGAAACTGCGTTTCATCAATCCTGATGTTGCGGGACATTTTCTTGAAGTATTTCTTCATGAATATGTCCACAAGTTTTGAAAATATAACTCCTAATAGTAAAATACCTGTTATTGTAACAGTAAGTGAAAGTAGGCCGTTGCCAAGAGTTATTAATGCAAGTATATCTTGAAACATATTAATACCTTTAAATATCTATATACTTTTTTACTTTTAATAAGTCTTTAGTTTTGTGAAAGTAAAAAAATAAAGTACAAAAAGTCTGAATAAACAACTTTTTTTCTGGTTTTCTCATAGCAGGGCACAGCAAGCCACGGTATGCTAATCAGTGCCCTACGCAAGGAGTACGAGCGTTAACGAGTAAGAGTCCCTGTAGGGGGCTCAAAAGTGTCAACTGATTTTGCAGTTGAAATGCTCCCGTCGAGATTTGAACTCGAGTCACAAGCTCCGCAAGCTCGCATCCTATCCAGACTAGACTACGGGAGCGTTATAAGAAAAGAGATGGATTAACTAATTTAAAAGAAACTATTCTTCTGTCACTACTTCTGCACCAGCAGCTTCTGCCAGTTTGCCGAAGATAGTCCCATAAATGACTGCGAGCGGCCTGAAAATCAGGTTTCCTACTAAGAAGAAAAGGGATGCAGCCAAGAAAGAGCCAATAAACCAAAAATAATCTTCAATAATAATCAGCATAGGTAATTGTTTCTTCACCATGTTGAAAGCATCTTTTGTTATGTCTCCAGAGTCAACATTATGTTCTCCCATCTTTTGTTTTAAGAGTTCCTTGTACTGCGGGGTATCCATGTTAACTCTTAATGCAGATACAAAACTTACATAATCTTGTACTTCAGTATCCTGCTTGTTTTCAATTGCAGTGTACATCGGAGTGTCAATAATCAGGTCAAGGGTCTGTTTCTGGCTCTCAATGATGAGGTCTGCCCCCATATCTGAATAATCAAGTCCTTCGTTCTCTGAAATCATTGAAACAACTGCTTCCTCAAAATTGTCAACATACATTTGCTGGTTGTCAAAGATAGTCAGCACACTAACCAAAAAGATTCCCATGCCTAGTAATAGCAATGCTTTTCCTGCGGCATTTGCTATTACTCTCACATAAATAAGGCTTTTTGTTTCCTTGAACAGGCTGTGTGCTGATTCAGTTATAACAATCATGGAGAAAAAGTAAAAGGCACAGATTAAGATGTATGAACTGATTATTTCAAAGAGCACTAAAGAAAGGATTCCTCCGGTCAGTGTTCCTACAACAACAGCAACTCTTGCATCTGTTTTGTTCAGGAACCTGCACATCACAATTGCAACTGTGTATGCTAATGGAAAGCTAACCAAAAACAAAATGAATTCTATTGAGAGAATCTCTCCAATGCTTTGCCCTGCTGTTGACAGGTCTAATGCATCGAGAACCATGAAACCGGATGAGTTAAGGAAGAGCGCGTGTAGTATAATGGATAAACAAATAATAACTGCAAATACCCAGATTTTTTTGTTCTGCAAATCCATTAAACTAGCCTCGTTATTTCTCCGTCCTCAATAATTAGGGTGGTTTCTGCCTGCGCAACCAATTTCCCTTTTTCTTCATGCAGAACAGGGAATGACTTTAAGCATCCTCCCCGCGCCAGTTCCCTGAAAGCCACTTTTCTCTGGAAGTCAGGCATCTCAAACTCTTTGGTTAACCATCTTTCTGCGAACGGAAGAGTATTATAGTTTTCTTCAATGAAGTCAAGGATCTTCCTTGCATTAATGTTCCTCAGTGGTTTTCTTTCAACTAACATGAAGATCTCTGCCTTTCCTCCTTCCCTTACATATCCTTCTCCATCTGTGACAAAAGGTTCGATAGCGATTACTGAATCATTCTCAATTTCTTTTTTGTAATT
>CAZEVB010000118.1:0-2848 GCA_964515835.1 uncultured archaeon
AGTTCGACATTACCGAGCACGCCTTCTCCTTTCCAGATTACTTTTGCCTGCAGGTTCCTCAGGTCCATTGGAACATTCTCCTTGCTCCTGCAGTTATTGATTATGTAGAACTCTTGTGCTACTCTTCCTGTAAGGGAGGCTGTTTTCCACTCCTGCATTGTTATTTCTAAGCATCCTTCTTCACTCGGCATTTCTGCTAAGTCAACTCTTATCTTAATCGGCACAGTCATGCTGAATGTAGCGCTTGATTCTCCTGAAACATTCTCTAACTCGATGAAGAGCTTTGTCTCAAACTCCATTGGTTCTGTTATTAGTGAAGCATCATCGCTGAGTGCAGCTACAACAGTTATTACTGTTACATCTTCTGCCCCGATGTTCTTGTTGCCAGTGTAATTAGCTAACCAGCTGTTCATCCTGTCTTCGTCCATTATCCCATACATCTGACCGCTTACATAGAGCCTCTTTATCCTCAGGTCTGAGTTAACGAGGTTTGTTATTGTGAGATTCTGCTTGTCGTCACGTTTTCCTGTTAAGTTTAATCCAAATTCTAGTTTTTCAGGGTCAAAGTCAAGAATCTGGTCGCTGATTTCTTTTTCAATGACTTTTGAGGCATAACCAGCTTTCTGTACTTCTATCTTCAGTTCTGTTCCGGGAAGCATTTCTGCTAACTCTATTGCTGCTTTTCCGTCAATGCCTGTAATTGCAGTGAATGGGCCTGATTTTGACCTGTCCGGATTCCTGATAGTTATTTTCACGAGTGCTCCCTTAATGACTGCGTCGTCATCCCCTTCTTTTGCAACTAAAACATCAAGAGTCACAGGCGTGAATGCCGCAATTACTCCCGGGTTTACTGTAACATTCAGGTCTGCTTCCTTGACAACTTCAAAGAGCACGTTCTTAGTGAACACCTGTCTTTTGCTTGAAATGATTTCTATGAATAAAGCAGTTGCTTTCATTTCAAGTCCTTTCAGCATCATTCTTCCTGAGATTGTCTTGTTCTGGGTGTAGTTGCCTAAGATTATCGGCTCCATTTCGAATGTTGCTGTTTCTGAAGAGAATTCTCCTGCATCAGCATTTGTAAGTGTATAACTTTCAATGGACAGTTTTTCTTCTGTCTTTATTCCGTCGTCACTGTTCTTTATCCTGATATTGGAATCGTCGTGAATCCTGTCCTTGTTTGTTATTGAGAATTCTGCTAAGTAGTCTCCAAAGATTCTTGTCTGGAATGGTTCTTCTTCCAGATAAAGTTGTTCATCAATGTCTGTTAATCTCATTCCGAAGCAGAAACCATTTTCGCATTCTTCTTCGCTTCCTTCAGTTAAGTCAATCTTGTATGTTTTGGCATAAAGTTCCTGTTTTGCGCTTGTTTCTCCTGCAGTTCCAAGTACACTATCTACAGGGTCTCTCAGGTAACCGTCATTTGAAACCGCGTAAACCCTGTAAAACAATGGCAAAGAATAACCTGGCGGGCAACCCTTATCAATCCTTATTTCTGCTTCCACTTCTGCTATTATCGGGCCTGTGTCTGTCTGCCATGAGGCATTAACCCACTTTGCTTTTCCGTTAGTAAGGTTAGAATAATCAACATCTTCTCCGAGAGGAGGATTGTAGGTTGTTCCTCTTTTCTGCCAGGATGCAGGCATGTTAACTGAGGCAATCTCCATCATGTCTTTATCAAGCATTTCTGATTGTCCTGCTTCAATAAAGAATCCTGCTTCCCTGTAATTTGAAGGAAGATACATCAGGAACTTTGCAATGTATGTTTTCCCGAAACTTACTTTTGTTACTTCATTTCCTTTCTCGTTAAACAATCCAATGTAATTGACTTTTGGTGCATCGTAGAGAATTTCTTTTTCCATTTCTGCTTCAATTTCAATTACTTCGTTAGGCATCAGTTGTTTTGCAGTAGTAATGTAAGGGGAGTAACCATCCTGCCTGAAAATAATGTAAACTCTCTTGTCTGCTTTCAAATCATAACTTGCTTTTCCTTCTTCATCAAGCTTTATTGTTCCTACCTTGCCCTGCCCCTCAGTAAGGATATCTGCGTCTCCGAATGCAATCGGCTGTCCGCTTTCAGCGTCAATAACGTTCAGTCTTATTGTTCCTTCGCCGATTTCCATTGTCAGTTCCACTTCATTTATTTCTGTTACTTCAACATCAAAGCTCCTTGATTCTCCTGAAGCAGGATACTTAAAAGCCCGTGCATAATATCTTCCTGTCTTCACATTCCTGAATGCGGGGGCAGTATAACCATTAATGTCAGTGTATCTTGCCAGATACTCATCCATCAGGAAGTCTGTTTCAGAGTCAAACAGCGAAACCCTTGCATTCGGTATCGGCAGTCCTTCTTCGTCAATAACATGAACCCTTACAAGTCCGCAGGTCAGTGGAGTGCATTCTTCAAGCAGTACACTAATCTCAACTTCCTCTCCTTTCTCATAATCATCAGTGTTAACAAAGTTAGCGTCCTTTGAAATAAACCCGTCCTTTCCTGCGCTGACCCTGTAATTTCCGCTGTCAAAAATAGCGAATTCTGCTAGGCCTTCTTCATCCACTTCTCTGCTTCCAAAGTTCCTGCTGTTCTTGCTTAAGAAAACCATTGCATCTTCAACAGGAGTTCCGGTATCATCAACAACTTCAACCTCTAACCTTATTTTCAGGTCCTTTGAGAGAACAATACTCTTTTCTGTAATTTCTCTTTCTTTTATCTCGAATTCAACTTGCTCAGAACCATATTCTCCTGACTCGTCTTCCAGATTAGCATAATAATTCCCTACAGACAAAGTAAATGTTGCTGTTCCCCCGTAACCGAGAGTAGAAACATCAACGAAAAGTGACTGGTCATCCT
>CAZEVB010000119.1:0-2793 GCA_964515835.1 uncultured archaeon
TTGTGCTTGCAGTGCTCTGACCATGTCTGGGCAAGGGTTTCCAGTTCTACATCAGTCGGTTCCCTTCCAAGCTTTGAAAAATAATCTTGAATGAGGTTCATTTCCTCAGGATTGAGAGATAGGAGCATGTTCTTGCTTAGCTTTTCCAGCTGCCCGACATCCAAACCACTAATCATGATTTTTTTGACATTACTCATGAGCCATACTCCTCAAGCGTTTATCAATAACCCTATAGTGTTCCACTGAACCGAATATATCTTTGCATTGTTCAAAGCTAAGTTCAATGCCTTTTTTGGAAAAATCTTCTTTAAGTTTGGTGTAAACTATTACCCCTATTTTCTGCTTTCCTTTAATAGTTTCTTCTTTACGTGCTGCTTCTGCTGAACGTTCAACAAAAGCACGATTAGTCATTTTCCAAACATTAACCTCATTAATTATCTTTTCAGGAAGCATACCGGAAACAACAGTAAGTCGGGTCAATGCATTTTCACGATTTTTTTTTATGTTTGTTATTTTATCGGTTCTAATTGAACGTGCTTTCATAATAAAACCTTCTTGTAATTGTAAGTCTCGATTATTTCATTAGCCAGCAACCCTGAACAGATCTTTTCGATGTCTGCTTCTTTCAGGTTTCCTTTGATTAAGTATTTTCTTATCCAGGATATTTTTTCTGTTTCTTCGAGTTTTCTTTTGAGGTAATCACTGATTGCTTCCTGTGCAGTTAGTGCCATGTTATCAGTGACATCTTCATGGAAATGAACTTCGAGAACCCAGTAACCTTTCTTTTCATAAGGATTGTTAAGTGAAAAGTCCTGTGTAATTGGGTCAATAAAAATGTTTTCCGCCAGTTCCCTGACTTTTTCTTCAGGAACATTCAGGGTTAATGAATAAGAATCAACGTAAATGACGTCCTCGGCATTAATCGAGAGGTCTTCCTTTATATCTGCCTTAACTGAGTTAGCCTGCGAGTCAAACTTGCTCTCTTTATAGAACACGTCAAGAGAATAATCAGCCATACACTACAAAGAATGATAATGTTTAAATTAGAAACACCCATTGTGTAGAGTGGGTTCGCGAACGTGTCCCGTCTGCGACGGGACAGTAGGACCCAGCCTGTTTTGCGTCAACATTCACTTTTAATTGTTTTTCTTCTTTCTATGAAGTATGCTCAAACTAGGAGTTCTTGGTTCAACCAAAGGAACTGATTTACAGGCAGTAATTGACGCCATTGAAGACAACAGCTTAAAGGACGTTGAGGTTTCGATTGTTATCTCTGATAAAGAGAATGCGTATATTCTTGAGAGGGCAAGGAAACATGACCTGCAGGCAGTATACATCGGCAGGAAAGATTTTGACAACCACGAGGACTTTAACAGGGCAATTGCAGACAAGTTAAAAGAAAACAAGGTTAACTTGGTTTTGCTAATTGGTTACATGAAAATAGTGCGGGAACCATTGGTTAGCTGCTATGAAAACAAGATGATGAATATTCATCCCTCCTTGCTGCCAAAGTATGCCGGTGGAATGGATACTAATATCCACGAGGAAATCATAAAGAACCATGATAAGGAAACTGGATGTACCCTTCATTTTGTTACTACTGAACTGGACTCAGGACCGATTATACTTCAAGAGACAGTTAGTGTAGAAGAGCATGACACTTCAGATACGTTAAAGATAAAAGTGCAGGGCGCAGAGAAACGGATTATTCTTAAGGCAGTAGAACTTTATAGGGATAGAAAAATTAAGGTTGAAAACAACAAGGTGGTTATTGATGAAAGTTAGGACAGCATTAATCTCGGTTTCGGACAAAACAGGAGTTGTTGAGTTCGCAAAAGGCTTGTCAGAAGCAGGAGTAAAAATAATCTCGACAGGCGGAACAGCAAAAAAAATCAGGGAAGCAGGAATAGACGTAATTAAAATTGATGACATTACCAAGTTCCCTGAGTGTCTTGATGGAAGAGTAAAGACATTACATCCTTTTGTGCACGCAGGAATACTTGCAGAAAGAGGCAAGAAAGAGCACATGGAAACACTCGAAAAATTTGGAATAGACACAATCGATATTGTTGCAGTTAACCTATATCCTTTCAAGGAAACAATTTCAAAAGAAAATGTCAAAATAGATGATGCAATAGAAAACATCGACATTGGCGGACCGACAATGGTTAGGGCTGCTGCAAAGAACTACAAGGACGTTGCAGTAGTGGTTAACCCTGAAAGATACATGGAAATAGTTGAAGAAATAAAAGACAAGGGAGAAGTTAATTCAGAAACAAAAAAACTTCTCTGCAAGGAAGCATTCGAGCACACCGCAAAATATGATGCCTTAATCAGCAGTTACCTGAGAGAAAACTTTTCGCAGGAAATCTTTCCTCAGGAACTAAGTTTTGGTTACGAGAAAGGTTATGAAACAAGATATGGGGAGAACCCGCACCAAAAGGGAGCCATGTACAAAGAACCATTGGCAGGAGTGAACTCAATTGTTAATGCCGAACAACTGAACGGAAAAGAAATGTCATTCAACAATATTTATGACACAAATTCCGCACTTGAATGTGTGCAGGAGTTTGACGAGACATGTGTAGTCATAGTTAAGCACAATAACCCGTGCGGGGTGGCATGCGACGAGAAACTTGAGGAAGCGTTCAGGAAAGCGCTTGAATGCGATCCTGTAAGTGCCTTCGGCGGAGTTATCACAATGAATAAAGAATGCAACCTTGAAACAGCAAAACAGATTACTGCTTTCTTTAACGAGATAGTTGTTGCACCAAGTTTCAGCAAAGAAGCACT
>CAZEVB010000120.1:0-2789 GCA_964515835.1 uncultured archaeon
AAATAGAGTACATGCCTTTAAGAAAGAACCTCGGCAATCGTATCGCTTCATTAGTCCTTAGTTTTGTTACGGGTTACAAGATTTCCGATGGTCAGACAGGTTTCCGTGCATTTTCGAGGGAATCTGCCCTGAAAATGAATCTCTGGTCTGAATACACTTACACGCACGAAACCTTGCTGCACGCTGCTGAGAATGACCTCATCATAAAGGAAGTGCCTGTTGATTTCCGTAAAAGAAAGGATAAATCCAGATTAATGTCAGGCATAACACATTATGCGTTTAATGCGGGCAAGACACTCTTCAATTATTATCTTTATTACCGGCCGCTGAGCCTTTTTGGTTTTGCAGGTTCTATTCTTTTTGTGATGGGTATCCTGACTGGTTCGCGTGTCTTATTGCATTACATTAATACAGGGCTTGTTTCTCCTTATCTCCCGACAGCTATACTTACTTCTATTTTTCTCATTCTTGGTTTTCAGCTGATTTTCATCGGGCTTGTCGCTGAAATGATAAAACACAATCGAAAGAAAGAGGAAGAAGTTCTTTATCTGCTTAAGATTTAACTACTTCCCTGAACGCACTTATAATTTTATCAAGGTCTTCCTGCTCAAGATACTGGTGGCATCCTACATAAAATGCATTATTTCCAAGGTATTCAGCATTAGTTAATTTGTCTTTGTATTTCTCTTTCAGGTGAGCGTACGCTGGCTGTTGTGTAGGTATGCAGCCAAACAGTGGCCGTGTTTCTATACCTTTTTTTTCGAGTTCTTTGCATAATCTTTCTCGTTTAATTTCCGCATTCTCTTTCAGTACCAGAGGGTATGCGAGATAACTGACATCTTCTGAAAAATCAGGCAACTGCAGGATATCTTCAAATTGTATCATTTGTTCGTTTAAATATTTTACATTATCCTGCCGTTTCTTTAGTATCTCATCTGCTTTCCTGAGTTGCATGAGGGCAAGCGCGGTCTGGAATTCCATTGTCTTGAAATTATATCCAATCATGTCATGCATGAATCTTGGGTCAGGATCATTAGTTTCTTTCATTCTTGGGCAGAATCCTTTTGAACGGGTGCATATTGGACAGTCGCATAATCTTCCGTTAGCCTTTATTTTTTTCACTAGTCGATATATTTCATGATCGTCAGTTGTTATTGCTCCAAGTTCTCCTGCCTGTATGTTATGTGCAACATAAAAAGAAAAATCGGAAAGAAGCGACAATGACCCGGTTTTTTTCCCGTGGTATAATGTTCCATGTGCCTGTGCCGAATCCTCGAAAGTTAATAACCCGTATTCTTTTGCAATCTTGTTTATTTTATCCATGTCACAGGGAAAACCCATTATGTGAACTGGGAGTATTAATGAGTATTCTGACGGGTCATCAGCATGTTCAAGGTGTTCTTTGATTGATTCAGGAGTTATAGAAAATTTATTTCTTGATACATCAACATAAGCCGGTTTTAGTCCGCTTAAAGAAATTGCGTTGCTTGTGGCAATATAAGTTACCGGGCTTGTTATTACTTTGCTTCCTTTTTTTACCTGAAAGTCTTTATGGTGCATGACTGCGTTAAGTCCGGCAATGATTGCAGAGGTGCCTGAGTTTAGCGCTATGCAGTATTTTGTTCCGATATATTCGGCAAACGTTTCCTCAAACTCTGCTGTTTTTGCGCCTTCAGTTATTCTTCCTGAGTCGAGCACTTCATTGATTGCATTCTTTGCTTCTTCATCAATCCTGAAATCGCCTACTCCAATTATAGTCATGTCAATCAGAATTTTTTATAATAATTATTTTGCATTCACCCAAGCAATTAAGCTATTTTTTCTCTCCAATAATTAAGAGTGTCTTCAAGTGTCTTGTCAAATGCTATTTCTGGTTTCCAGCCGGTTTTCTCTTTGAACTTGCTGCAGTCACCTAAGAGAATCTGTACATCACTTGGTCTCATCTTTTTTGGGTCCTGCTTAATCTCTATCTTCTTGTCAGAAAGAGCCATTAGTTTCTCAAGGATGTCCCTCATCTTTATTGTGCTTCCGCTGCATATGTTATAAACATCGCCGGGAGTACATTTTTCAACTGCTAGCCAGTATGCTCTAACAACATCTCTTACATCGCTAAAGTCTCTTTTTGCTTCTAAGTTTCCTACGGTTATTTCTGATTTCTTTTTTCCTGCCTCTATTTCGGCTATCTGCTTGCTCCAGTCACTACACACAAAAACATCGCCTCTTCTTGGTCCTGTGTGGTTAAAGCACCTTGTTCTGATAATTTTTGTCCCGTAACTCTGATTATATTGATAAGCCAACAGGTCCATAGCTACTTTGCTTACACCGTATGGGCTTAGCGGCCTCAATGGGTTGGTTTCTTTCATTGGTATTTCATCTTCCTTAACAAGACCGTATTCTTCACTGCTTCCCGCAATCTGCACAGTTATTTCTTTCTTGCTTTTCCTTACTGCCTCAAAAAGGTTCAGCGACCCCATTATATTTGTGTTAAGTGTTTCAACGGGGCTTGTCCAGCTTTCAGGCACAAAAGACTGTGCTGCTAAATGGAAAATATAATCAGGTTCTATTTCTTCTATTATTCTGCTAATCGAGAATGCGTCGGTTATATCGCAGACTGTTAGTTTTATTTTGTCTTGTATGTGTTTCAGGTTATCCATGTCTGCGGTTCTGCCCCTGACAATACCGTGAACTTCTGCAAGATTGTTTTTTAGAATATAATCTGATAGATGGCTACCTGCAAAACCATTGATTCCGGTTATCAAAACTTTTTTGTCGCTCATAATAGAACCTCC
>CAZEVB010000121.1:0-2752 GCA_964515835.1 uncultured archaeon
TAAAATTTGTTCCTGTCAAAGAAGGCAAAGTCACAATCGCAGTTAGTGCACAGGCAGTGGAGTTTGCCGAGCATTTAACTGTATCCAAAAGTATTGTTGAGGTTCCTGACGGGAAAAAAGTGATTGATCTTGCTGGTGATATTCTTGCAGATGTAGGAAATTATTTGCTGGTAATTGTTGCTGTTGCAGGGTTAGTGATTATTGGCCGTTACCTGATTGCCAAGAGAGCCTCCCGAAGTTAATATTTAATATTATGAAATCGTAATCTTTAGTGATTTGATGATTAAAAAAGCACAATCAGGGCTCGAATATCTCCTTTTGATGGGGGGAGGCCTTATTTTTACTGCTGCTGTTCTTATCCTAATCCTTAACCTGTCTGAAAGTGGTAGTGCAATAGGTCATCAGGCTTACGATTCCACCCACAAAGAGCAGATGCAGGCGCTTTACGGTTGCATTGAAACAAATACAGAAATAGTTTCGCTTTCTGGCACTTTAGTAAGCAATTGTCCCGGTGCAATTCCCGATTCCTGCACAGGGTATGGTGGAAACCCGAGAGCAGGACCTGTATTGTTTAATCTCATTAATTCAGGAAAAGGCATTGAGGGTACTCTCACTATTGGCACTACTTTGACTTGGAACGAGTCAATAGTACACTGCTTTTATGTTAACGACAATCTAGTTGCTTCAGTAAACTCTGATCCTGCTTCATCTGAAATCTCAATTGATTTTGACGGAGCAGACTTAACTCAAAATGGCAACGAAATTACTTTCAGCACAGGCACGGGTAGCTGCGGTTCTGCTCCGATTGACGAGGCTTCTGTGAAATTAACTTCGATTGAAGTAAACTACTGCCCTGCATGAAGTTAAATTTATTAATTGCTTGTTCTTCAGTTTATCATTCCAATATCGTACCCCGGGAAATTGGTGCGTGAGGACTAATCATTTCAAAAAAAACTGGTGATAGCTATGTTAAAACAACTAAAATCTATAGACTTCAGAACTTCCCTTCTCTTGGGTCTGTTTCTCGCTTCAATAATCATTTCTAGTCTCCTCGGAGGCAAGATCTCAGAAATACTTTTGTTTGGTATTCCGATTGTATTCTCAGTAGGCATCGTTCCTTTTGCACTGACTTTTGCGATCACGGACATCATTGCAGAGGTCCACGGCAGAGAAAAGGCACAGGAAATAGTGTGGATAGGTGTGAGTGTTCTCGTCTTCGTGCTCATAATGACTGTGGTATCCGTTGCTTTGCCTTACGCTGCAAGGTCGTGGCTGACTCCTGAACAGTATGAACCTGTTTTCAGTCAGAGCATACGAATGATCTTAGCGAGCATTGTCGCGTTCTTCTTGGGGCAGATGCATGACATCTTTGCTTTCGAGTTCTGGAAACAGAAGACTAAAGGAAAGTTCCTCTGGTTAAGAAACAACCTCAGCACTATAGTAAGTCAGCTGATTGACTCTACTGTCTTCATGTTCTTGGCATTCTATGGTGTCTCTCCAAAGTACGATGTGGGATTCATAATTTCGTTGATAATCCCGTACTACATACTCAAGGTTGCTTTGGCATTCCTTGATACTCCTGTGGTTTACGCGGGCGTGAATTGGCTGAGAGGATCAAAGGCATAAGGATTGGGGCTTAAGCTCCAATACTTATTCTATTTTTTCTATTTATTTTATTAACTACAAAGCACTATTCTTATTCATGTCCAACCCGAGATTAAGAAGAAAAAATCTGGATGAAAAGTTCTTCGCTAAAAACCGTAAAAGCGTTTCTAAAAGACTGTTTCTCCCTAAGCAAGCAAGCAGGAAAACAATTCGTGGTTTGGAAGGAGGATATCAAACAATAATAACTCCTTTGATTAGAAAATATGCTGCACAATTCAGAGGTAAAACTCTTTCTGTTATTGACAGGATTGTCAGGGACATGGCAACTTTTGAAAGAGTAGTTGTAGATAAGCCTGCTTTGGATAAGTATTACGCGAAACGAACCGCAGAAGATGTTATCCAGACAAGAAAAGTAGTAATCAAAAAACCCGTGCAGGGTTGTGTAGATTACACTGCGGCTTTATGCTCTGTGTTGCGCGCCAAAGGAATTCCTGCTTATTTCAAGCGCGATATTAGGACTCATTCAACAACTCTTTTCAAGCTCGGTAATAAGTGGTTCAGAGCAGACCCTACTCCTGAAAGAGTAGCTGAAGACTTCCACTTAGTTGAGGTAAATATTAACCGCGAGATAAAAGATTCAGTGGCAATCGGGGTTGATGCCTGGGACATTGGTTTAACAGGTCTTGATCGTTTCAATCTGGAGCAACATCGGACTGCAACAAGAAATGCGATAAAAGAAGACAGGCTTGTCTAATTTGTTTTCCGCTACATAGCTTTTTAAACTATTTTGTCCTGTTTTTCTTATTACGTATTCTTTAATACGAATCCCAATTTTTTTATGGTGAGCAATTGAGCAAGAAAAGTCAAGACACAAGCAGATTCAAGAAAACCAAAGCCAGACAGAGATGGAAGTGGAAGAAGAAAAAGATGCGCAGAAAGCAGAAGAAAAGGCGCTACATAAAGAAGAGAGCAAAGTAATAGCTCTCCCTATTTTTTCATTATTCTCGTTTACCTAAGATTTATATTCTCTCAGGGCATTTATTTACTATGCTTGACTTGCTGATTGGATTCACTGGAATGTTACTTATACTGATTGCTTTCTTCCTTAATCAGACAGGCAAGTGGGACAAAGAAGACCTTGTTTACG